>JAAEPW010000201.1 GCA_024232355.1 Chloroflexota bacterium
GCTCCCGCGCACGGCAATCGCCTTTAGCTTTTTCGATCCCATCACCGCGCCCAGGCCGGTGCGGCCCGCGGCCCGGGTGACGTCGTTGATGACACAGGCATAGCGCACCAGGTTCTCGCCCGCCACGCCGCACTGGGCCACGCGGACGCGCTTGTCCCCTAGCTCGTCCTGCAGCATCTCTTCCACATCGGCGGTCTTTTTGCCCCACAGGTGAGCGGCGTCGCGGATCTCTACCTGGTCGTCATTGATCCACAAGTAGACAGGCTCATCGGCTTGCCCGGTGACGACGATAGCGTCCCATCCGGCGTGCTTTAGTTCCACTCCCCAAAAGCCGCCCACGTCCCCCTCGCCAAAGCCGCCGGTAAGCGGAGATTTGGCCCCCACTGCGTGCCGACCGCTGCCTCCCACGGGTGTGCCGGTCACCACACCGGTGGCGAAAACAAGCACATTGTCTGGCCCCAGGGGGTCGGTTCCCGGCTCCACTTCTTTGAGCAGGTAATGGGCGATGATGCCCCAGCCGCCAAAGTAGGTGCGGAAGAACACCTCGCCGGGTTCCTCCACGCTGACCTGACGGGTGGATAAATCTATGCGCAAAATTTTGTTGCGAAATCCACAAGACATGATATCCTCCTTAATCGCTAATGTGTTTGATCCTTCTTTTGTCATTTGCATTGCTGGCGGGGTGAATGATTCAGTGCTTTATTATTCATCACATTGCTCATTTTGTAAAGTCTTTTATTCTTGGCACGCTCTTTTATGCTGTTGGGGAACTGCTTGCCGTTATTCTACTCGATCGTCGCCACATTCGACGTCCTAACCCACTCTCCATCTTGTTTCTCATAGGTCACAATGCCCGCATAGATGAATGCGCGTTCCGCCTCGTCGCCGGATTCGGTTTTGTACGTCAGCCGTACTTTAGTGCGAGAGATCACCCAGGCCATCGTCGCATCCTGTGAAACCCGGACGATGGACGGTTCCAATTCATCCATCTCGTGGTAGACAGAATCCTGAAAATATTCTCTGTAATTCTGTCTCGCATCCTCTCGTGGAATTCGCGAGATCGCTCCCCTGGCAACCCGGATAACGGGATCCGCAAAGGCAGATACCATCGCGTCCGCGTCCAACTCGAAATGCGCTTGCCGGATATTTTCGCTGATTTCCAAGAGTCTCTTTTTTTCTTTTTCAAGGTCGATTCCCATAATTCTGTTGCCTCCTTCTACATACTCAAGCTTGCTGGTGCTTTACACGCCAGCGGCAGCCGCATTTGTTATTTTTTATAGCCACTGGTCGCTCGTCGTTCTTTCACTCTCAACATCACCCGTGTTGATCGTGGTCTGAGGTTCGAGAAGCATTACGTGTACCTCTTGTTCTGCAATCGGTTTGTGTTCCACTCCTTTGGGCACGATGATGAACTCGCCCTCATCCAGCCACACGTCTTGATCCCTGAACTTGAGCAACAATCTACCCTTTATAACGTAGAATAACTCGTCCTCCGCCTCGTGATGGTGCCAAATGAACTCACCCTGGAGTTTGGCCAGCTTGACGTAAGAATCATTCAGCGCACCAATGATCTTGGGACTCCAATGCTCATTGAATTGTGTGAATTTCTTGGCGATATTCACTTTTTCTGTCATAGTATGGTTTCTTTTCCCATCAGGGCAAGCAGCCCATCTGCCAACGTTCCCCGCCAACATAGATAGTCGTGACCACCGGCGAATTCGGCATAGTAGACCGGGTAGCCCTTGGCTTCCAGCACATCACGCATGTGACGGCTGGCGATGATGAGGTTGGGGCCATCGCCGAGCGCCAGCAGGCTGTTCACCTCGAGTATGCCTGCTTCGATGTAGAATTTCAACGGCAGCTTTTCGCGGGTGGCAAACTGTCGGGCCAACCATTCGTGCTCTCTATCCCCAGGCGTCCACCGAAACGCGCCCGACTGTGCGAGAACATTGCCAAAGACCTCGGGATATTCCAACGCGACAAAACCCGCCGTCAGGCCACCCGCGCTCGATCCACCCACGATGGTCTGGGCCGGGTCGGACGTCACGTGATACCGCTCTTGGGTCCAGGGTACGAGTTCCTGGGCCACAAAGTCGTTAAAGGGCGAATACAAGAGCAGTTCGCGCATGCGTGTGGCTCCATCCATACTGTCCGGAAACACGGCTACCATCGGCGGGATGAGGCCCTCGGCCAGCAAGTTGTCCAGGATCGTGGGTGTGGGGATCAGATCGATGTAGGCGTGGCCGTCAAAGAGGACCAACAGGCCGTAAGGCTCACCATCGCTTGTATAACCCGGCGGCGTATAGACCCACACACGCCGTTCGTTGCCGAGAATGTCGCTCTTTAGGCGGTACATCTCGACGTTGCCGGTTGGCGCGCCGTCTTGCGGCTGTATCCAGGGTTGAGCAGGCGCATCGGGCATCTCGACGACTGACCGCACCATCTCGACACTTTCGGGGAACTCTTTATCCTTGGGAAAGACAAAGGTGCGCGGGTTGAGCGGGTCAATCTGCCAGTTGGCCATGCGCTCTGCCCGGTTTGAAGACATGCCCACCGGGACGCCCGGATCGTTAGGGGCAATTTGATAGGTAGCACGAACGTCGTTTCTCACGCGGTAGGTTTTATGCCACATATCCGTATCGAGTAAACGGGTCATTTGATTGTTCGGCCAATCCATCAACCGGCCAATCACGACGACGTTTTCGACCTCTTTTTCAGCGCGCCAGAGCAAAGTCACGAGGCTGTATTCATCGTCATCTTTGATTTCCTCAATTATGGGCGTGCCCTGTTCGACAACTTGGTGCCAAAAGGCATCAAGAGCTTGAGTCTCTCCAGCTTTCAGTGCTTGCTGCAAGTTTGCCAGCCTAGGACTGGCAAGTGTTTGAGCCATAATTGTTTCTCCTTTACCTGTCTCTTTATCATCCGTATCAGATCGCTCCAGCGTGATTACCTTGTAGCCTTCAGCATACGCAAGATCATGTTCCTTGCCCACGTCGGCGTTCCACTCTTTGATGCTGTCGGTTGGATCCCAATCTCCCATCTGGCTCACGTGCTGCTTGAGCGCGGCGATTTTCAGGTCGATGGTCTCGCTAATGTCGATCCACACGTCCGCCTTGTCACGACCATAAATGTACACCTTTTGCACGCGATGCGGCTCGCCGGTTTCGGGCCACAACAACGGCATCGCGCTCGACGGTGCCACAGCGTCCAGGGCTGCTTGCGCGGCGGCGCGATGATCGGGATGGTTGATAAAGGTATCGGTGATGTGTACTGTCGGGTCCCAGCATATCATCACCTCTGGCTTGTGCTGACGGATGACGCGCACCAGATCGCGTCTCAAGTCAAGCGAGGGTTGTAACTGCCCATCGTCATAGCCCAAGAACTCGACCGCGCTGACGCCCAAAGTGGCGCAGGCCGCACGTTGTTCGTCGCGCCGAATCTCGGCCAGTTTTTCGCGCGTCATCTCTGGTTCTTGCGAAC
>JAAEPW010000202.1 GCA_024232355.1 Chloroflexota bacterium
CAAGCCCAGTTCAACCAGAAATGAGCCCAATTTACTATTAACTTGACCGTTATGGCCTCCGGTTGCCCGATTTTTTGATCAAAATCAGACCCCGTTTGTTGGTTACGTGCTATCAAAATTTCCTCTCCGACAGCCTGCTAGTGGTGGGACCTTGCCCGAAAACGGCACCCGGTCAGAAAATTGTTTCTGACCGGGTGCCCTTGATCAACTCGATTAGGTTCCCGTTATTGAGATCCAGAAGCGTTGCGCATAACGGCCGGCAAGTAGATGCTGAACATTGGCGGCAGTGTTGGATTGTAATTCACCTCGATCACCGGCGGTGTTGTGCCATCCCAGTCCTCACCTACGTTGATGAGCGCTCCGACACCATCACCATCAGTCACGCTGTCACTCACAAAGATGTCGTGCGTACCATCGATATTGAGACGGTCCACACTGATATAGTAGCCATTGCTGCCAATGTCATTGTTCTCTACAATTAGCGAACCTGTTGCCCAATCGAATGCCATCGCCACCGACTGCCCACTACCCAGACCAAAAGCCGCGATCTCGAAAACATAATCCGGCCCACTGGGATTATTGAGCGCCATGGTCATCGTCGGTGTCTCAGCATCTAGGAGACTGTTCTGGAAGGCGAGCCGGTTAGACACCGGATCGAGCGACATCCCCATGCTTTCATACGGGCCATCCATTTGGGTTGCCATCGCGGTGGTGTCATAGATCTGCGCGCGCTCTGAAAAATCGAGGGAGATGGGTTCGGGTGAATCGATCTTGAGCCCCCGCAACCGCATCACGTAACCAGGTCCAAAAATGTTCAAATTAGCCTCTGCTTCCGTATTGATGTAAGCATTCTCCCGGTTCGTGATCTGAACGTCATACGTCATCCCCGGCTCGTGTAGGATACGGATCATTGGCGGTGCATTAAAGCCCAACCCGGTATTGACAAAGACCTCCTCTGCACCGGGGATCTCGGCTATGAACTCGCCAGTGAGCGGATCGTAACCGACCCGTTCACCGCCGCTGCGCGTGATCAGCAAATAGCCCTCACCATCCAACTGGAATTCGAGCGTGACGGTGGACTGCCGGGTTGCTCGAAGGCTCAAATCAGCCTGTTGTCCACTGCCCGACGGGGTACAAGCCGAGTCACACATCTTGGGAAAGCTCTCTGACCACACCAGGCTCTTGATCCGGATGTTCCGTGAAACTGCGTCACCGTGATACGTAGAAAGCGGTGCGCCGGGCCTGGTGCTCGCGCCGTCGTACACCCAAGTGTTGGCGGAGCGATTAATCTTGATAACCCGCTCAAAATTGTCGGGATAGTTGTTGTCATAGACGTACAACCAGTATTCGTCGGCGCTTTTTTGCTCCACCGCATAGGGCGTCACGGCGTGACCGCCTCCGCCCGTATACTTGGAAAAGCTGATCCGGTACCGGTCTGGCGCGTTCACATCGTTAAAGTTGGCGATGAGATGATCGAGCACGGCCACCGGCTCTGGCGCCGCCGGAATATTGTACAGTCCTTGTCCCATCAAGTCCTGCCAATTCGCCGGTAATCGGGTTTGTGTAGCGGCGTACAGGGCAATGAACTTGCGGGCATTGTCTTTGGTGATGTCATAGGTGACGTTCGCGCCGGCCTGAAAGTCACCGGGGTTCACAGCATCGTTCTCGAAAATGCTCAAGCTACCCATCGCCATACCTGCGCAGTGCCCACCCCGCAAGAGTTCGAGCCAGGTCTTGCGCCACTGTTCCGCTGTGGCTGTCAGCTCACAGGGATTTTGCACCTTGCAGACCACATCCGCTCCATAGATATAGATCATATCATCCACGGTGACGTCGCTGTCCGGACTGTCGCCATAGTTGGAAAAGCCAAAGCCATCCGGCTGCGGGAAGAACCCGAGTTCTGCTACAATGTCATCGTTCAGCGGCATCTCGATAGTCGTACCGCTAGCGCTGACCGCACTGTTCAGGAGACTAAATACTCGATAGTCGTCACTTAGCAATGTCTGATCGGCGGTGACCGTGTATGTCACTTGCTTGCGCTCGCCCGGCAAAAGGGTACCGATATCCCACGTGAGTTTGTCGCCGGCGAACGTTCCACCATCGCTGGCGCTGTCCCCTACGTAAACGGCGCCGTCCGGCAGGTCCTCGATGATACGTAGATTGGCCGCCACCATCACGCTGTCGTTGGCGACGGTGAGGGCAAAGACGATCTCTCTTCCTGGAACAACCCAGGGCGGCCCCGCTTTGACAATCGATAGAGAGGGAAGCCCTTGCCCCTGGTATTCATAAGCGCCGATGTCAACGCCGGTGCGATAGTAAGGTCGCGCGTTGCCGGCAGCGTCAGAATTGATGCCGGCATCCGTCCCACGATCGATGGCCGACGAATTCGGCTGGATCTGATAGTTGTCGGTGACGGGATCGACAAAACGAGGATCAGCCACGCTCAGGCTGTTTGCTCCTCGCACAATGCTTGTCCCGGCATTGTACACCATAGTATCCACACCGTTCCCGGCAAAGAGGTTATGGTCCTCGCGGACCACGACGCCCGCCCCACCGGCAGCGACGAGACCGATGTTGTGGTTGGCAACGATGGTGTTCGTCAAGTTGAGCGAACCCTGGACAAAGAGCGCCGCGTTCGAGTTTTGCCCCTGATCGCTAAAGGTGCTGTGGATGACGTCGAATTGGCCATGGTTACGAATAGTCAGAATGGCCGCCCCACCCCGACCGGACTGGTTCCCGGCAAACACACTGTTGACGACACGGCCCTGATCCGAATAAGCGGCCATCGCGCCGCCAACGCCAGCGGCGGCATTGTCCACAAAGTGACTGCGCTCCACCATAATATCGCCATAGGCATACACAGCGCCACCGTGACTGTCGGATGTGTTACCGGCAAAGGTTACGTCTCGCAAAGTGCTTTGACCACCCTGGGTAAAGAGCGCGCCCCCCCTGCCGGTGGCCGTGTTATCCTCAAAGCGAACGTTCTCCAGCACGACCGGGCGCAGAGCAAAGAGTCCACCACCATCGGAGGAGACCTGCCCACCTCGGAAGGTAAGATTCCGAATCGTGATAACTGGATTCACATAGACAGTGAGCAAGCGGAAAGCCGGCGCACCAGCATCGCGCTCAATGATCGCGCCGTTGCCCTCGATCCTGGTAGCACTCAAGATCACTGCGCCGTTGCCACCATTCCAACCGTGGGTCGAACTGGTCAGCTTGTATATGCAACTGCCATCCAGGCTGATGGTTCCGCCGCTCTCCCCCGCCGTTACCTGGGCGAGGAAATCACCCTGCGTACAACTCTGTTTTACAGAAATGGTCACCGTGGCGACGTGCGAGGTATTGACACCATCGTCAACGTAGTACGTGAACAAGACATCGCCGTTAAAGCCCGAGGCAGGCGTGTACACAAAGCCTCCATTGGCATTCAAGTCCAGCGTGCCGTCTGCCGGTCCGGCAACCAACACGGCAGCCAACAGATCGCCCTCAGCGTCACTATCGTTGACCAGCACACCCGGTGCCGCGACGGTCAGCGGCATATCGGTGATGGTGGCATAGCCGTCATCCAGTGCCACTGGCGGCGAGTTGATCACGTTAATGGTCACATTGGCGACGCCCGAATCATCCCATCCATCGGTAGCATAGTAGGTGAACGTGACGACGCCGTTAAAGTCTGGCTCCGGTGTATAGATAAAGGAACCATTGCCATTGAGGTTCAACGTGCCAAGCACCGGCCCGTTGACTAGTACCGCCGTCATTGGATCACCCTCGATCTCTGTATCATTGACCAGCACGCCCGGCGCTGCGACCGCCAGCGGCGTATTCTCGGCAGCGATGTACTCATCGTCCACGGCGAGGGGTGCGAGGTTGAACGAGCGCACCAAAATCCTCGCCATAGCGATATTGGAATTTATTGTGCCGTCACTGACGTGGTAGGTGAAGGAAACGATCCCAGTAAAGTGCAACGGCGGCACATATTCAAAGGAACCATTAGCATTAAGGGTGATTGTGCCGTTGACCGGGCCCTGATCCAACACGGCCGTCAGCGTGTCACCGTCCACGTCGTAATCGTTCTCCATCACACCCGGCGCTGCAGCGTTCAGTGGCACGTTTTCGTTGGTCTGGAACGTATCGTCCACAGCTACCGGTGCATCGTTCAAGCCATTGATCGTCATAGCAACGAACGCGGTGTCCAGGCCGCCGTTACCATCACCAATGGTGTACGTAAAGACACTGGGATCCACAAAGTCTGGGTCAGGAGCATAATATATAACATTGTCGACGACGTAAATCGAGGCGCTGATCGGCGCACTCACCTCTACGATAAACACCGAGTCACCGTCCGAGTCGCTGTCGTTCGCCAACACGTCCAGCTCGTTGTAATTGCTGTCCTCGTCCACCGTAAAGGCGTCGTCGACCGCCGTGGGCGCGGCGTTAAAGTCGAGCACCGTTATCGTCACCGCCGCCGTGTCGTACAAGATGCCGTCCGTCACTGTATAGGTCACAAAGTCGATGCCACTAAAGTTGAGGTCAGGCACATACGCCAGAGATTGCGTACCAGAGATGCTGACAGTACCAAAGAGCGCATCACTGGTGATCGTAATCGTCAGTACATTGTGGACATCGGGATCATAGTCGTTAAAGATGACGTCGAGTTCGTTCACCCCGCTGTCTTCGAGAATCGTAAACACATCATCCGAGGCTACGGGCATATCGTTGACATTATCCACACTCAGATAGACGGTAGCAGTATCATACCCACCGCTTCCATCGCTGACGGTGTACGTAAAGTTTTCCGTGTACAGACCGGGAGCAGCCGTGTAATCAAGGGCATCCGCTGTGCCGTTGATGTTGACCGTGCCCATCGACGCCACCCCCAAGGCAATGATCGTCAACGTCTCACCGGTGTCAGGCGCGACGGTATCGTTTCTGAGAACCGGCAGCGTGACGTTCGTGCTGTTTTCGAGCACGCTGAGGATGTCGTCCCCTGCACTGGGCGCGTCGTTTTGTGCGTTGATGGTGACATTGACCGTGATCCGGTCGTCATCTCCACTGGCATCCTCGACCTGGACGATAAAGCTGTCGGTGCCGTTATAGTCGGGGTTGGGTGTGTAGGCGACTGCCTGAGATGTCCCCGTGCCGCTGACCACCGCCACACCATCCAGCGCCTGACTGCTGGCACTCCAGGCCAACGGATCGCCTTCCGCATCAGTCGCGTTGAGCGTCAGGTTAAAGGGCATTGGTACGCCATCCTCGTCCATCGTGACGGCTACCGTAGCTCCCTCAGAAATGATGGGCGCGTCGTTGACCGCGTTCACGGTGATGGTAACGGTCGCCGTGTCCCCCAAGTCTCCTTCACTCACGGTGTAGGCCAAGA
>JAAEPW010000203.1 GCA_024232355.1 Chloroflexota bacterium
AGTTTTGTTTCGGAAAAATGTATCCATCGCTCCGCATGCTGTGAACAGCTTGGAGCAAAAGTGTCCAGCGAACCGAGCTGAAAAACTGTCCAAAAAGGGTGGTTTTTGAACACTACCAACTATTGAGTATATTTTCCTGCACTGGTTCAGTTGAATGGGATTTTGATGAAAGGTACTCAAGCGACACAAAATATTCTCAAAAGAGCATCTCAATCAACTAAAACGGTCTGTTCAAAGAGGCAAGAGCTAGATTTTGCCCAGCATTGGGAAAATCCCACCCAACTGAACCAGTGCCTACTTTATAACTTCCTTGGATGTGGTGAAAATGACCCTTCCGGGGCAATGGACGCACGCCAGACTTACTATGCAAGTGAACTTTGCGTTATCTTGAAACAATTCTCAAGGAGGAACCAATGACAAACTTACCAATCACCCACATCACCCTGTACAAACACGGCGTCGGCTTTTTCGAGCGGCGGGCCGAGTTGAGCGGGGAAAAAGTTGAACTCTCTTTTCGCGTCGAGGAGATGAACGACATCCTCAAGAGTCTGACGGTCATCGACTGGGGCAAGGGGCAAGTGCTTGGGGTGGATTATGCCACGCCCCAGAGCCGCGAGGAGCGGTTGGCCGGGTGCTCCATCCGCCTGAGCGACGCCCGCAGTCTGCGCGATTTGCTGGCGGGGCTGCGAGGGCGTCACGTGCGGTTGCTCCTTGACCAGGAGGAGGCCATAACCGGCACGCTGCTAGGCCTGGACGAGGTGGCCGAACGCCAGCCGATGGACACGTCGTTGGTCTCGTTGCTATTGGACCAAACCGACCAAGTGCAGACAGTGAGCCTGGGGCGCGTGGGGGGCGTCGAGATCCTGGACGAACGTGGGGCCAGCGACCTGCGCTTTTTCCTGCAAACGGCCCTCAGCCAAGAGAACTATCGCCAGGTGACGATCCGGTTGACGTCGGGGGAGCACGATCTGTCGGTCAGTTACATCGCCCCGGCACCCACGTGGCGCGTCAGCTATCGGTTGGTGACCGCCCCCGAGGCCGACGATGGTCCGCGCGCGCTCCTGCTGGGGTGGGGGATTTTCGACAACCGGCTAGAGGAGGATTTGGACGCAATCTCGATGTCACTAGTGGCCGGGATGCCGATCTCTTTCATCTATGATCTTTACACGCCCTTTACGCCGGAGCGTCCGGTGGTGGAGGAGGAGGCCCGCGTTGCTGCCGCGCCCGTGGACTTTGCAGGAAGGATGGCACCTCCAGCACCGCCAGCAGCGGAGCCTGAAATGATGATGGGGGCTGGCATCAGCATGGCCGCCAAGATGATGGGCGAGGGCACTATGAGGTCCGCGCCCAAGGCGAGCATCCGTGACGCGCTGGCCGAAGCCGCGCCGGTGACAACCACAGGCAAAGCGTTGGGCGAGCTTTTCCAGTACGTCATCGGCACGCCGGTGACGGTGGGACGCGGCCAGTCGGCCATGGTGCCCATCATCTCGGCGGACCTGGACTATGGCAAAGATTTGCTCTACAACGGGGCCAAGATGGCGACCCACCCCGTCGCTACGCTGCGACTAGAGAACGCGACGGGTTTAACCCTAGAGCGCGGCCCGGTGACGGTGATCGAGCAGGGGCAGTATGCGGGAGAGGCAGTATTGCCCTTTACGGTAGACGGCGGCGAGGTCGTTGTGCCCTACGCCGTAGAACTGGGCGTCAAGGTGCGTGAGCAAAGAAACTCGCGACGAGAACTGCGTGGGTTGAGCATCAAAGGTGCTTATGCGCACTTGGAAGAATGGCATATCCAGCAGAGGGAATACCAACTCAACAATAGTGTCGGCAAGGCGGTGACCGTGTTGGTGGAACATCCCCGCACGGCCCACTATGATCTCTTTGACACTATTGAACCAAAGGAGCGCACCGAAGGGCATTGGCGTTTTGAGGTAGAGGTACCGGCGCGGGGCGAAAAGACGTTAAAAGTACAAGAACGCCGCCTGATGCGCCGCAAAGAAGAGCTGCGAAAGCAGTCCTACAAGCGGCTGCAAAACTTTCTCCAGAAAGGGTTATTGGACCGCGGAACCCATGACCAGGTGTCCGAGTTGCTAAGGGTGTGGGAAAAGATCGAGGAAAACAAGCAACGTTTGGTCAAAGTGGAAAAAGAGCGACAAAAGATCTACCAAGAACAGCAACAGATCCAGGGAAATATGGGCACACTCACGCAGACAGGCAAAGAGGGCAAATTGAGGTCCCGCTACGTGGAACAGCTAGAGGCAAGTGAGGAACAGCTAAAGACACTAGCCCAGAAAGAGACTGACGTCAAGGCCGAGATCGCGCGGCTCAAGCAAGAGGTGAAGAAGCGAATCACCGCTCTAAAGTGACCATCGGTTATCCTTGGCACACACTCAAAACTGCCCCTGCATTGAGCCCGCGTAGCCCGTCATCTCGACATGGCCGCTGCCAGAGACAGCCGCGCCAACTCGCTCGCCACTGACGCGCACTGCGCCCTCCCAATAATCATAAGAGACGTTCAACTCTTGATCCTGTGCTGGCCGAAAAGCACATCCATTCTACATCCGAGCCCAATCTCCCCAATTTGTCATAGATGGCGACTTGCTAATCCTAATCTGAGAGATAAACGCTGAACTGTCTTCGCCAGATTGTACATTCTCTCTCCTAGGCTGTCAAACAGCGCCTTCGTCAATGAGCTCGTTAGTCTCCCACCCCAACGCTCCCCCGTACCCCATCGCCAACTCCCCTCACCCACCACAGCAAACCAAAGTCCCATCCCCAGGCTCCTCCCCCGAAAGGCCCAGCATCCCCCTCCCCGCATCCCACCGCCCCCGGCCCAAGGGAACAAGCCAATGCACTACCTGGGCCAGACCAGGGGGAGACGGCGAGGGATCGGGTCTGGGGCTGCGTCGGTGGCGGAGGTAATGGGGTAGGTCAGGTCGATAACCTCTGTGGCAATCTGTGGCCCAAGGCTCATCACCAGGTCTTCTCATGGAGAGAAAGCGATGCCATCCAAGGGATCAGCCCTCTGTTCCAGCGGTGGCGAGCGATGGGGCGGGGACGAGGGTCACCACCCAGAAACTACCAATCACCGCAACAAGGCCAACCCGGTAGCAATGGTCAAACACCCGCTTGTGGTCACAGACAACGCCACCCCACCGCCAACTCCCCACCCCGCATCCCACCTCCCCCGGCCCAAGGAAACAAGCCAACGCACCACCTGGCCAGACCAGGGGGAGACGGCAAGGGAGCGGACTGGGGCGCGACGGCAACGAGGCAGGTCAGGTTGATAGGTCTTGTGGCAATCTGTAGCCCGAGGTTCATCATCAGGGTTCTCGCACGGGCAGAAAGCGAGGCACGCCGAGGGATTGGTCCTCTGTTTCGGCGGTAGCGAGCAATGGGGCGGGGCGAGGGCGAGGTGGGCTTGGGCGGGAAAGGTGATGGAGTGGGCGTGGGCTGAGGTTAGGTTGTCACAACAGGCACTCAATGGTCAATTATCTGCATCCTGTTAGGTCAACACCCACAATTGGTACTCATCAAGCCTTACCTCATCGCCATCTCTTTCTGCGGCGTGGCCTGGCTCGTCTCTTGCCGTGCCTCGTTCCAAGCTTGGCGGGAGATGGTTGGCTCGACCGGACAAACTTGGACTTGCCCATAAAACTTGAAATCATCCCGCCCGCCAGCCCGTCAACACGCTTGTCCTCGGCAATCACGAGCCTTCGCCACTCGTCGAGTTCGGGCTTTTGCACGCCATTTAGCTCACAAAGGACCAACAGTAATTCGGCCAACAGAGCGCTACCCGGTTTCCGTAGCTCGTAGAGCATTTCAATCGCCGAGGGGCTACCTATATTGGCCAGGGAGGTGACGTGCATTTCCTCAATGCTCTCGTTCTCGGCGATCCAGCCCAGGATCGCTTGTGCTGCACTTTCGGTGGGAATCTCTGCCAATATGTAGGTGAGATAGTTTTGACTAGTCGTATCCTCGTCGTACAAGCGCGACGCGATCCATTCGACGGCGGCCGGTCCAATAGCTCGTAATGCGTCGGAGCAAGGTTCCAGTACATAATCACTTTGTTCCTCGTTCAAAGTGTCAATCAATATCGGGATGAATGCGTCGCAACTCCCCGGATGAGAACGGGCCAGTTTTTCGATGGCTTGCAAGCCTCGAACCATCCCCCAGGTAAATTCGTACGGCTCGATCAAATCATGCAAATAGGGCAGAACAGTGGGTCCCCGAGCTGCGACACGATCAACAATGCCTGGCAGGACGTTCTGGCGATCTTGCGCCAATATGCCGAATGCCATTTCGTCTGGATCGTCCGCCCCCTCCAACAAGGCTTGGTCATCCTCGCCGACACTCAACTGGCAGAACAAGGCTAACCCCAATGCGCTTTCGTCTCGTCGTTGATCCCGCTGAGAGGCCGTGTTCGACGCGAATGCCTCCAAAACAAGCGGTGTGAGCACTACCTCACGCCGATAACCGAGCAACCGTTCTCCCGCTTCCCAGGCCAAACGCCACTCACTTGCAGCACAGCCCCGCTCCTCGATCAATCTATAGGTCTCGCGAAGCAAAATGTCGAACACGCCACGATGGCCCTGCCGAAAGGCAACGCCCAGTTCCATGACGGCTTCCAAGCTCAACTGTGGATTAAGACCCAGCCAGGAAGCCGCACGATCAAAGGCTGCATCAAAGCCACTCTGCGCCGCCGTGCGAACCACTTGTGCCAGGCGGGCAGCTCCGACCGGCGCGGCAAAAGCATCAAGGTAGGCATCGCGGAAGGAAGATGTCGCCCAGTCACGATAGCGCTGTACCAAGCGGGCCACGTCATCTAGACGTCCTATCTCTAGAATTGACTCCATCGCTGTGCCTTCCCAAATACTTGTGCCTTCCATCTCGTCGATGACCGCCCACAGAACCTCACGGGCTTGTTCTCCCCCCAGTTGGCCCAGCGCCCCGAGGAGACGGATAAACTCCCCAGGCTCCAATTGCCCTTTGGCTTCCCGCAGACGCGCGGCGATCAGCGGCAAAACCTCACGGACCTGTAGAACAGCTAACGCTTTAGCCAGATAACCAAAATGCTTGTTCTGCACCCGCCGTAAATGGTCCAACAGGATAGGTCCGTAACGCTCTGTGTCACCGGTTGTAGAAAGAAAATCGGCTGCCCTGAGAACGATATAAGAATCCTGGTCGTCCAACATGGCAGCCATATGATCACCAGCCCGCTCCGGGAAACGATGAATCAGCCGCTCCTGCGCCCAGCGACGCAGAGGCCGGTCAGGGTGGTCAGTGAATTGTACAACTTTGTTCAGTGTCCATAACAACGGTTCCATATCATACCCTCCAAGCACAGAATGAACATCAGAGTCTTGGTTCAATCACCCCAGAACTCGACAAGTTTTGGAGCATCAGGATCTGATCCCTTTATCCCCTCTATCACGATGATCAATGTCATTTTTGTCGTTGCAATCGTATCCAGTTCTCTGGGTATGATACAGTGATCAAACTCCCGACGATTAGACCAAGCAGCCAGGGGTTCAAGCAGAACAGCGATTGAGAATCTCGGACAAACACAAACGCAATCGCCAGGCCCATCAAATAGTACATCAGAAAAGTCCAGATGCGTATAGCCCTGTGCTGCATATCCCACTCCAAATGAATAGCTAAGAGTTTGAGCAGGCAGAACGACCCCAATCCCAAGGGATACAGAATTGAATCCACAAAGGGATACTCTCCGAATGTCGAGTACAGTCCCAACGTTTTCAGCTTGACGTCAAACCACGTCACTCCGACAAGCATCACTCCTCCTCCGAGCACCGAGACAAAGCCAAAAGCGATAACGGTGACGCCCAATGCAAGGATTACAACCAGTATTGGTGCTCGACCATACTCTGGGTCTCGCCTCGTGACCATTTTAAGAATTCTCGGTGTGTTCCGTAGTGCGCCGTAAATGGTCAACAGCCCCCACAGAAACACGGGGATACCTGCCACAAAGTAGACGGTCTCTTTCATATCACTCCCCTCAAGAATCCTACTGTCCAGAACCAATGCCTATGAATGAGTAGTCGCCAGTGCTTATCCAGTGAGATTCTGATAACGTATACCTCAAACATCTCCCTAATCTGGCAGACCGGGGTAGAAATCTGCCACCTTCCGCCCTCCCGCATACGATTGCGCCGCTACCCGCCCTCTCACCTCTCCCTCCACAATCGTCACCCCGGAGACCTGCTCAACGTTCTCAACCAGAGTGTCCAACGGCAATGCCAGCCAGATCAACGTTCGCGCCTCGTTCAAGGTGAACCGAGGCACATCGCTTTGCAAGACCAATGCCAACCGTCCCTGGTCCCACACCAGGAAATACGGTTCGTACTCGGCGCTGCTGTCATTGTATGAAACGCCGATGGCCACTTCGTACCCCAGATCAGGATTGACACGGACCGTACCCATTGGTCTACCTGTGTCCACATCCCCATCCAGATCCAGCACAAAGACCCAATCGGTGAACGTCTCTGGCGGATCAGGAACCGGATCGTAGAGAGCCATCCACAACAACACGTCATCCCCCCTAGTCCAGTCAGCCAACTCTGATGGCACTCCCGCAATGGGCTAAAGCGTCACTCGTAGGTCATCGCCCACACTGGCAGTGCGGATGTCCACACCATTGGGTATCCCCCCGACCGGATCTCCACTTTCATAGTCACCCACATCATCCTGTGGGTCAGACGCCCGGGTAGGAGAAGTCACCGGTGATGGTGTAGCCGTTGGGGTATGTGTGGGGGACGGTGTCTTGGTTGGCGTAGGCGTATCTGTCGAGGTCGGTGTGCTCGTCGCCACCGGTACATCCGTTACTGTTGGTACAGGTACTGTTGGAGTTATTGGTGTAGCAACAACCGGCGACATAGCAGTCGACGTTGGCTCCGGCGTGGATGGGAACATTGTGCTAACAGCCGTCGATGTTACTGCACACAAGATCAAGATGACGACAATCCACACTACCAGTGACC
>JAAEPW010000204.1 GCA_024232355.1 Chloroflexota bacterium
CCGGCCGGCTTTCTTTTTGTTCACCCCACCCCACTGTTTGAAATAGAAAGCGGTATCCTGCTCAAGGCACTGCTTCTGAATGTTCAGCACCCAGCTTTCGTCCATCGGGCGGGCGCCGGGACCGGACTCTCCCCCAACTATCGCCCAGTCTATCCCTGTCAGGTCGAGTTCAGGTAACGGTCCTAGCAGGGGCTCCAGCGAGAGGAATTTGATCGCGGCTTTGGTCTTGCGAAGGTCGTCGATCCGGTATTTGTAATGCTCGTTTTCGACCGTGACGCCCATCCAGAGGTTTTTCGGCCAGGGGAGTTTGGGAGCCAGTTTGACTAGCTGCTTGGAGCGCTTGGTGAGCATCTGAAAGACGTGCTGCTTGGCCCTGACCATTACATCAAAGACCCTCTCGACATACTCAAACGGTATATCCTTATGAAACATATCCGACATGGAGTTAACGAAAATGACCTGCGGCTTTTTCCACTTGAGGGGGTCTTCAAGCACCGCCGGGTGGGTTGTGACTCTGAAGCCGTGGCGGTACTTCTCGACGCCCATAGCCTGAAGCCGCCGGGCCATCCGCTCGGCGTAGCAGTGATCACACCCGGCCGAAACGGAATTGCACCCGGTCACGGGGTTCCAGGTCTTGAAAGTCCATTCGATTTTGGTGCGTCGTGCCATTAAGTCATCCTTTTCTAATATGAAGAAACGAATCAATGCTGCATAATGCCAATCACTTTTGGCCACAAAAAAACAGGCCCCAATGGGGCCTGTTCTCAAACTTGCGATGTGGAGTAGAAAATCCTACCGCGTCTGCAGCTGCTCGTTCTCCGGGATCGTGTCAACCGCGATGCCTTTCATCGCGCCGCCCAGACCGTGCGACTCCTGAGCAATAATCCCATAATCCTGCCAGTGAGTGGTCGCCGAAACGATAGCCTTCGCCC
>JAAEPW010000205.1 GCA_024232355.1 Chloroflexota bacterium
AACACCGAACACTGATTGACGAATGTCGAAGTGGGCTGCCGCCTTGATTCGGGTACCGGCTGCGCATCATCACGACTCTGTCATCCCGAGGTACGAGGGATCTATTTAAACAGCATCGCGTAGCGATTCTGTCATTGGACATTCCGTGTTGGTTCTTGGATATTCAATCATTCCTCCGTCCCCCAAGTTTCCTCGTAACCCGATCAATCCATACATACGCCGTCACCCCCGCCAATAAATTGGCCAAAGCCAGGCCACTGTACACGCCGAGATCCTCGGCAAAATGGGCTCCCAAATAGGCCAGCGGAATCCAGAGCACAAAGGCCAATAGAAATTCCAGAGCCAGGGCGTCGTAAGGCCGATTGAGTACGTTCAAGGCGGTCCAGGCCATCTGGTGGATGCTGCGCAGTCCCAAACTGATGGGCACGATCCATAGATACAGGCGGGCCGAGGCCATGACTTCCGGGTCCGGATTAAACCATGTAGCCAGCAGTCCCGCCCCCATCCAGAAGGTGACGGCCAATAGTAATCCCCAGGCCATGCAAAAGGCCTTGATGAGGGTGAAGGCGCGGTGGATACGGTCAAAACGTCCGGCACCGAAGTTCTGGCCCACGAAGGGGCTGATGCCCGTAGCCACGGCATATACCAGGGACATGCCGAACCCCTCGATGCGCGTCGCCACGCCGAAGCCGGCCACAGTGGCCGGTCCGAACTGGGTGATAATGCGCGTCACTAGCCCCATGGCGAGTGGGATAATGGCGTTGGACACGGCCACGGGGAGGCCGATGCGCAGGATGGTCTTCATGGAGTGCCACAGGACACGGGTACCCGGCCAACTCAGTACCAGCAGGTGCTCTCGTCGGCCCAGGATCCATAGCACGACAATCAGGGTCATGGCCCGGGCCACTACGGTGGCCACGGCGGCCCCACCAATACCCAGAGCTTCGATGGGCCCCCAGCCGAAAATTAGGATGGGATCCAGCACGGCATTGAGGGCTACGCCCGCGACCATGACGATGCTGGGGGTGAGCGTGTCACCGGTAGCCCGGATGATGTTGTTCCCCACCATGGGAATGGCATAGAAGGGCATGCCCAAATACCAGACCAGCATATACTGGCGGATCAGGGGCATCATGGCCTCGGTCGCACCCAAGAGCCGAAACAGCGGTTCCAAGCTGGCCAATCCAATCAAGGTCAACACGACTACGCAGACGCCGGCCAGAATCAGGGCGTCCGTGGCCGTACGTCGGGTCTGTTGCCGATCTCCGGCACCGATGCCCTGGGAGATCACGGCCATGGCCCCCACGCCCAGTCCCAGGGTAAACATGCCGATTACCATGATCACCGGAAAGGTCAGGGTCATGGCTGCCAGGGGCAGGGTGCCCAGGCGTCCCACGAAAAACGTGTCTACCAGGTTAAAGGCCATCATGGCCAGGATGCCCACCAACATGGGCGCCGAGAGCTTGACCAGGACCGGTCCGATCGGGGCGGTGGTCAGGGGATTCGCGTTTTCTTGAGGGGGGGAACTGATAGTCATATAGTCACGAACAGTTAGTGGCGATACGCCGCACACGCGGCAATACGGCGGTCGATCTCTTGCAGCAATTCGTTGTAACCGTCTCCGTCGACACCCCCATAGCGTGACTGAAACTGAGCATCGCTAAGGCCTTCCGGCAGATCGGCGGCCTCAGGGAAAAATGCATTTACCCGGAAACCGCGTACAATGAGATCCTGCATGGCTCGGGCTGCGTTTTCATCGCGCGTGGCGCACAACGCGAACATCGTGCCCGTCCGGTCTGCCAACAGATCGGCAAAGGAAAAGCCGCTACCGCCCCGGCCCGCATCCAGTTCTTCCTTGAGCAGACCGACCGCGTAACTCACGATGTCCTCGGAGAACAGGGTCAGGGCCGCGCTGACCCAGAAGTGTTTGGTCCAATCGGTCCGCCTCCGCAGGGTCACGCGTGCCAGACGCTGGCGTGTGGCATAGTCTAAAGGCCCATCATGCACGTTCCCCAAGAACTGTTCGACACGCCAGTGACCCAGCCCTATGCCCAGGGCAAAAATGGCGGCCCGGTTCTCTATAATCGGATTGCCCGCGATGGAACGGGCCTGGGCCAGGTTAAACGCCGCCTCCAGGCAGGTGCCGAAGTCGCAGGGGCGATTGGCATCCGGTGCGGCCAGTGCCAGTAGGTGTTGGATTTGTACGCGCGTGGCGGCCTGGACCTCTTCTCCGGCGGTCTCGGCCCCGAAGATGTCCTCTCGAAATCCCTGTTCGGGCAGGTGTAACCGTCCGTAGGTCACTTCAAGGGTGTCGGGCTGCAGGGAGAGGTCGTATACGGCATCGACAAAGGGCTTTGACAGACGGCTGTGATTCAACAGGGACGTCACCATCGGTGATACACCCTCCAGCAGCCAATGCGGCAAGGCAACGGATCCAATGCGACACTGCGTCAGTGTCAGATTTAGGAAATTCCGGTCCAGCCGTGCCTGGCCGGTGAGTTCCATATTCAAATAGGTACTGACGCCTTGCTTGAGGGGCAGGTGCAGGGAGGCGGCCAGTGATGCCGAATTGGGATCCAGGTTTATCTGGGCCTTGCGCTGGCCCGATCCTAGGGACAGTCCCCAGGCCAGCAGTACATTGATATCCTGTTCCTTTAGTATGAGGGTATGGGTTTGATTCTCCTCCAGAGACCGGGGGCTCTTGCTGCGGATCAGGTGGACCAGGCGTCGTTTCTCTTCGGAGGTGACCTGAGCCGCTTCGAAGGGTAAGGGGGCCTGGGCCACGACAATCCGCAGCATGACCGCGACACCGGCCAGGAGCAGGCAGGCCAGCAGCACCAGCTTGGGCACTAGCCACAGGCGTGCCCGCCACCCGCGAAACCAGTGACTGCCCAGCCACAGACCCAGTAGGCAGCCCAGCAGGGGAAGCACCAGTCCTGCCAGCGTGGCCACATGCCAGGCCGGGCCGATCTGGACGATACGTACCAGTACCGTGAGCAGCACGGCCAGCAAATGTGCCAGCACCCGAACAATCCAGCGGGCACGCGCTCCGCCTGTCCAGACGGCCATCATGATGGTGATGAAGCCCAGGGGAATGTAACAGATAAACTCACCCAGTCCTATAAAAACGAACTGTCCTACCCAGGTGATCAGATGTTGGGTGTTCTGCAGATGCCACAGGGGCAAGGGGATGATACCGGTACCCTGGCGGTAGCACCAGGCGCGATAGAGCAGGAATGCCGTATATGCGAACAGAGTGAGGCATCCTATGGCCTTGCGTAGACCACTGGATTTGGGCTGATGAGTCTCGGTACTGTTCTGCTTATAGGCAATCATGGTCATTTCCTGTATCAGAGACGAATCGACACATCATAGCACTCGTTCCCCTTCTTGACCAGCCCTGACTTACGGGATACAATCAGTTGCGTACTTTAATCATACTGTTAATAGGTGAACATGGGTCCTGGCTCGGTGGATCGAACCTGGACTCGGCTGTTATTAAATGGAAAAGGAGAGAACGTATGTCTGCAGAACACGATCATAAGCAGTCCCATTCGGTGATTCCCCCTGGCGCGCTACTGCCGTTTATCTTGCTCGCGAGCTGTTTTATGTGGTGGGCGATTGCCAACAACCTGACCGATCCACTCGTCAAGGTGTTTAAGCAGACCTTTCAGATGACCACCTTCCAGGCGTCGATTATTCAATTCGCCTTCTATTTCGGTTACTTCTGCATGGCCTTACCCGGGGCCATGGTGGCCCGTCGATTCACCTATAAGACCGGTGTGTTACTTGGGCTCGGGATTTATGCGATTGGGTGTTTCATGCTGTATCCGGCCATGCTGGCCGAGCAGTTTTTGCTCTTCTGCCTGGCCTACTATGTGCTGGCCTGTGGCCTGAGTGTACTTGAGACCAATGCCAATCCCTATGTGCTGGTGCTGGGTTCGGAGGAATCGGCCACGCGCCGTCTCAACTTTGCCCAGGCGTTCAACCCCATTGGGGCGATTGTGGGCATCATGCTCTGTCGGAACATGATCATGGCGCGCCTGCCCAAGGATACCGAGGGGCAACTCTCCATTACCCCCGAAAATACATCCGAAGCCCTGAATACCGTGATCCTGCCCTATCTGGTAGTGGCGTCCATCCTGGTGGTGGTCTGGGTCTTGATTCTGAAGACGAAGATGCCGAAGGCCTCCGAGCACGACAAGAGTCTGCACTTGGCCAGCACCGTGGGGCGGCTGCTGAAGAACAACAACTACACCTTCTCCGTGCTGGCTCAGTTCTGTTATGTCGGCACGCAGATTTCGGTCTGGACCTATACGAATTTCTACATCCCCGAGGCCATTGGGGTCACCCAGGAGGTCGCGTTGGCCTACCATACTTGGGCCCTGGTTTTGTTTGCCTGCATGCGCTGGGTGTTTACCGCCCTGATGAAGTATTTCAGGGCCTCCACTTTGCTGTTATTCGCGGCTGTGATGGCCGTGGTGGCATCGTTCTGTGTGATCTATGTCGGGGGCATGGTGGGGGTAATCGCCCTGGTGTGTGTGTCCGGCTTTATGTCGCTGATGTTTCCGACCATCTTCGGCCTCGGCTGTTCCGACCTGGGAGAGGACACCAAACTGGCCTCCTCCGGCCAGATCATGGCCATTGTGGGCGGTGCCATTATCACGCCGATGCAAGGGGCCATGGTGGACCGGTGGGGCGTCAGCCAATCGTACTGGCTTCCCCTGCTCTGCTTTGTCGTGATTGGCCTCTACGCCATGAGCAGTCGTAAAGTGGAAAAGGAACTTGTCACTACCTAGTGGGTATAACGAAATATAAGGAGAAAATAATGAACCATGTGAAAGTAATTATCTGTGTGATGGTCACGGGTGTCTTGTTGTTGTCAGGATGTCAAACGGCAGAGAACGAGGTGCCGGGCACCTTTGGTCACGATGCCGCGTTTCTCAAGAAACATACCGACGCGATTGTGTTGAAGGATGGTTCCTCCCAGATCGTGGTGGTTCCCCAATACCAGGGCCGTGTCATGACGACCACCGCCAGTGGCAAGCAGGGCCCCAGTTCGGGCTGGATCAATTATGACATCATAGCGCAGGGCATTTTGTCACCCGAGCAGGCTGCGGGCAAGCTCGACGAGCACATGTATGCCTTTGGCGGCGAGGAGCGTTTCTGGATGGGACCGGAGGGCGGACAGTATTCCATCTTCTTTGCCCCGGGTACACCCTTCGAGTTCGATCACTGGTTCACGCCGGCCCCGATCGATACCCTGGCCTGGGAGACCGTTGATAAAACTGAGGACAGGCTGGTCTTTGCCAAGGATTTTGAGTTGCTGAACCACTCCGGTACCCGGTTTCAGGTGGGGGTGAAACGAACCGTCGCCTTGATGAATGCAGAAAAAGTGGCTGGGCTGATCGGCACGGAGATTCCTACTGACCTCAATTGTGTGGGGTATCAGACGATCAATACCGTCTCTAATAGAGGCGAGGCTGCTTGGGAACCGCAGTCCGGCCTGTTGTCGATCTGGATCCTTTGTATGTTCCAGCCGTCACCCACGACCACCGTTTTCATTCCCTACCAACAGGGCCCGGAAAACACGTTGGGTGACGTGGTCAATGCGGATTACTTCGGCGCGGTCCCCCCGGAACGGCTCACGCATAAAGACGGTGTGATCTACTTCAAGACCGACGGCCGTGAGCGGGGCAAGATCGGCGTGACGCCCGAGCGCTCCCAGGGGGTAGCCGGCAGCTACGATCCGGTGGCCCGGCATATGACCCTACTACTCGCCCAAGTGCCCGAGGAGCACCACGACTACGTCAACTCCATGTGGGAAATGCAGGACGAACCGTTCAAGGGCGATGCGCTCAACAGTTACAATGACGGACCGGTCGGCGACGATGGTGAACAAATGGGTCCGTTCTACGAACTGGAATCCTCGTCGCCCGCACTGGCACTCAAGCCCGGCGCATCCGGCACGCATGTGCAGACGGTCATTCACCTCTACGGCGAGGAAGCCGAGCTGCAGGCAGTCCTCTCTGCTGTAGCCCCCGGTGTCGACTTGACAAAAGTGAAAACTGCCCTTTAAACGGATACTATGAATCATAAAAAAGCCCCTTTCTTGTTAGTAGGCTTAGGCGAACTGCTCTGGGATCTGCTACCCAGTGGCCCGCAGTTAGGCGGTGCCCCGGCCAATTTTGCCTATCATGCCCAGGCCCTGGGTGGACGCGCCCGGATGGTCAGTTGCATTGGCCCTGATGAGTGGGGACAAAAGGCCGTTGCACAACTCAATACCTTCGGATTGGACACGGCCTTCGTTGCCACGGATGCGCACGCACCCACCGGCACCGTGACTGTTGAGCTGGATGCACAGGGCAAACCCGTTTATACCATCCACGAGAACGTGGCCTGGGACCGTATTGCCTGGACCGATGCCCTGGCCGATCTGGCTGCCTCCTGTGACGCCGTCTGCTTTGGGTCATTGGCCCAACGCAGCGAACCGTCACGCCAAACCATTCAGCGATTCCTGGGCCACACCTCGGCGCAGTGCCTGCGTATCTTCGACATCAATCTACGGCAGTCCTATTACGATGCAGACTGTATTGGCGCCTCCCTCACCCATGCTAATGTGTTCAAGCTTAGTGACGAGGAAGTGTCGGCCACGGCCGCATGCCTGCAGATGAGTGATAGTGAGGATGCGTTCCTGGATGAGCTACTTAAACGGTATGACCTGCAACTCATTGCCCTGACGCGCGGGGCACAGGGAAGTCGCTTAAAAACACCAGCCGAAGATCGTGAGTGTGCTTCCCTGTCGGTCCAGATCGCCGATACGGTCGGAGCCGGTGACGCCTTTACCGCGGCTCTGGGCCTGGGCCTACTGAAGCACCAGGATTTGGAGACCATTCACACCAATGCCACCCAACTTGCTGGCTACGTATGCAGTCAGCCCGGAGCTATGCCGGAACACAAATAGGTTTTTAGTTTCCTTTTATTCTGGATTTCCACGAATCAGGATGCCTTTGCAGATGCATAACGGCTGCAATTAAGATGACGTCTTTTCGGATTTGGTAGACAATCCCATACGGAAACCCACTAATGCGACAGCGTCGTGTGCGTTTTGAGATAGACGGCCAAGCCTTGGGGTGTTGGCTAATTCGAGAGAGTGTTCGTTTCACTTCATACGCAAAGCGAAAACCTAGCCCTTCGCTTTCGATATTGTAATAGGCGATAGTCTCGGCAAGCTCTTCTTTGGCTGAATCGAGAATTTCCATTCGCATGGGCTATGCCTGTCGTTCGATGTCCCTGAATACGTCGTCGACCGGCGTGGCTGCCATTTTGCCTTGATCATAGGCGTCGATACGATCTTCGGCTTCCTGGGCCCACGCTGCATCCACCTCTTTCCGAGCAGGAAAATCGAAACTGGCCATAATGTGCTCAATTAACTCGGCCCTGTCGACCGGAGACAGGCCTAGGACCTCTTTTAATATGTGTTGACTTTGTGGTGTCATAGAGTTTAATCCTTAATAACGTACTTTCCGCACAAACGAAACAGGACTTTATACGATTTATTGAATTCGTAAAACGTGACAGAGATAAGACTTACAATAGTGCACACATAATGTCCAGAAACGTGTTTCGGAGGTGTCACGACCTTGGGCTTCCGAAAAACGTCATTCATGCCACCTATTTATTTGTCAAATCCTAACCTGAGTACACTATGCCATAAGGTATGCACAACTGCATCAATCTGAATGAATATCCAAGATGGAGAACATTCGCAAGAAAAAAATATTACAAATATCTATTGAAGACACTTTCGCTCCTGAATGCATTCGTATATATACTAGGGAATGAAAGATAAAAACACAAACAAGGACAAACTGACACGGAAAAAAGTAGCAGGAATACCAATTATCTATGACATCATTGAGCGAATGAATTTGCGACAGATGCTGCTTGACACGGTGGGTGTACACGGAAACGAAACGTTTTATGCTGTGGATACACTCATCCTGCTTATTATCAATCTGACATTAGGAAAACAACCTCTCTATGAACTCGAACAGTGGGTTCAAACCTTGGATCCCGCATGCGTAGGGCGTAAAGACCTGCCTAAAGGCACTATTAATGATGATCGGTTTGGCCGGGCATTGGATAAGTTATATAACGCTGATCGTGCAACACTGATGACCCGATTAGTACTCGAAGTGGTAAAGACATTTGACATCAATCTTGATCGTATACACAACGACTCCACAACAATAAAGGCCTGCGGAATGTATCCCGGGACAACAAAACAGGGATTTGAACTTAAGAAGGGCCATAGCAAGGATCATCGTCCAGACCTAAAACAATTGGTGTATAGCCTTAGCATCAGCGCAGATGGTGCTATACCTGTCCATCAAAAGACCTATCCAGGAAACCGTACAGATGACACAACACACATTGAAACGTGGGATACCCTACGTCGCATCAAACGAACAGCAGATTTTATGTATGTAGCAGATTCTAAATTATGTACGGATGAGCAGTTGAATCACATTGCCTCCAACCACGGCCGGGCCATTACCATCATTCCAGAGACTTGGAAGGAAGTAACGTCCTTCAGGGAGGCTCTAAGAAAAACTCGGAAAGCTAAAAAAGAAATCTGGCGGCGATATAAACCCGGCAGCGATACAGAGAAGGAATACTTTTCTGCGTTTACCGGAAAGCACATGACAAACACCAGAGGCTACCGCATTCACTGGATTTATTCGTCTCAGAAGCAAAAACGAGATCGGCAAGCTCGTAAGAAACGTCTTCAAAAGACAGAAGAGGCACTTGCCGAACTTAACGGCAAGATCAACATGCGGCATCTAAAAACCAAAGAGGCTATCCAAGAGGCTGCGGATGTCATTTTGGTACAGTATAAGGTGTCCCCTTTTTTTCGTGTTTCTATGGGCACAATCGATGAAGAAACTCGCAAGCAAATTGGCAAAGGACGACCAGGCCCAAATACGAAATACACGCGCATCATCACAACGGTTCACACATTGCATTGGACTCGTAACAACATATGCCTCCGTGAGGAGTCTAACACAGACGGTGTTTTTCCACTCTTAAGCACAGATACCAATTTAACGGCCAAAGAGGTACTCCAGGCCTACAAATATCAACCGCGTGTCGAAAAACGCTTCCAACAGTTTAAGCATGTTCATAATGGTGCCCCCTTGCTTTTTAAAAAGCTTGAACGTATTGAGGCCACCATGTTTGCCTTCTTCATAGCATTAATGATCCAGGCTCTAATTGAGCGTCAAGTGCGGAACCAAATGGCTGACCGTAAGATACCCGCGATAGCATTGTATCCTGAAGATCGTGACGCAAGCCACCCAACAACCTCCAAAATCATGGGTATATTTGAAGATATTTCAACATACCGATTAAGGAGAACATCCGGAAAAACAACCCATTTTTTTGACGACTTGAATGAAGTACAGCAAATGATTCTTGAATTCATGGACATTCCAGAAGCAGTCTACTGGTCTCGATAGCGGACCTCATATATCCGGTATGATTGGGTTTCTAGCATGCGGAAAGTACGTTACAGTAAACCACTAATCTGTTTAAAAACTGCAATACCGTTCCATGTTAGTGGAGATTAGTGAGGATTCGTGGTTTCTTATTTTTTTGATATTGTCTGTCGCAAAAGGTCTAACTAAATCGCATAGACTGGTAGAGAGGAAAGACTGAGACAAGGAGAGGGGGAGAAAGGGAGCCGGGGAGAAGCAGGAACAGTTTAAAGGATGATATAAATGAAAGCTTCAGAGAAAGATATTAAAGAGATTTTTGCGAAGGCGATTGCCTTGGAAGATGCCACAGAACGTGATGTTTTCCTGGAAGAGGCTTGCGGCACAGACAGCACATTGAGGCAAGAGGTTGACAAGCTACTGAAGGCCTACATTCAAGCGGGAGATTTTCTGGAAGAACCTGCAGGATTGGGAGACGTTACCTTGGAGAGTTCCCCTCTTACCGAAGGGCCAGGCACCCTCATCGGCCCTTATAAGCTCCTGGAGAAGATCGGAGAAGGGGGTATGGCGGTAGTATACATGGCAGAGCAGGAGCGACCCCTGCGACGACGTGCTGCCCTGAAAATCATCAAACTCGGTATGGACACCAAGCAGGTGATCGCCCGTTTTGATGCGGAACGACAAGTCCTGGCAATGATGGACCATCCCAATATTGCCAAGGTCTTGGATGCCGGAACGACTAAGACCGGTCGGCCCTATTTCGTAATGGAACTGGTACGCGGAGAATCGATTACCAAATACTGCGATAAGAACAAGCTGAGCACGCAAGCGCGTCTGGAATTGTTCGTGCCGGTTTGCAATGCGGTGCACCATGCCCACCAAAAAGGGATCATCCATCGTGACCTGAAGCCCTCCAATATCATGGTCACCATGCATGATGGTAAACCCGTACCGATGGTCATAGACTTCGGCATTGCCAAGGCTACCAATCAGCGTCTCACCGAACAAACGATCTTTACCCGTTATGCAGAGATGATTGGTACCCCCGAGTACATGAGCCCGGAACAGGCCGAGATGAGCGGTCTGGACATTGACACACGCACAGATATTTATTCATTGGGCATCGTTCTCTACGAATTGCTGACCGGGGCGCTGCCTTTCGATTCCAAAACCCTGCGCGCCGCTGCCATTGGGGAAATTCAGCGTATCATTCGAGAAGAGGAACCAGTACGCCCCAGCACGCGTCTATCGGGCCTGGGTAAGGAAGCAGAAGACATCGCTGCCCGGCGCCAAACCAACGTAGCGGGATTAGCGAAGAGGCTGCATCGTGAATTGGAGTGGATCCCTCTTAAGGCCATGCGTAAAGATCGGACCCGACGGTACCGATCTGCCTCGGAATTCGCAGACGATGTGCAGAACTATCTCCAAGATCAACCACTCATAGCCGGCCCGGAGTCGGTCACCTACCGTTTAGGAAAACAAGCAAAAAAATATCGTCTTGCCCTATTGGCTGTTGCTGCCATCGCCATGGTCGTGATAGTCGGTTTCATGGTCAGCACCTCAATGTATATCAAGGCCCATCGCGCCCTAAACACCGTAGAACAGTTGGAAAGCCAAATGTATACGGACCAACAGCTATCAGCCATACTGACACTCCATGCCGAAGGCCGTTACCAGAAAGCCATTGATGAGCTTCAAACCAATTTTTCCACAGAAGAAATGAGCTCCAAATTGCATCTGCTTCAGGGACAACTGCTGTACAATATGGGCCGCATTGAGGAGGCTGAAAAGGAGCTTCACCCCTTGACAAAGGAGAAACCTGAAATAGCGGGGGCGGCGCACTATCTACTCGCACGGATATACACCCAATCCGATCCAGAACGGGCCAGGGAGCACCATCTGGAGGCCGAGTCTCTACTTCCCCAAACTGCAGAGGCCTATACCCTACGGGCCATGGCTTCCAGCACTCCCCAGGCCACGGTTCAATGGCTATCCAAGGCCCTGGAATTGAACGCCAGCCACTATCCGGCTCGTCAGGCCCGGGCCCTGGCCTACTATGGACTAAAGGAGTTTGCGGCCATGGAGCGAGATGCTGAGGCCATGGTTGTGATGCGTACCCAGCATTCCCTGGGGTATGCGCTGCGGGCCATTGCCAGACGGGAACAGGGCAGATACGATCCAGCCCTCGATGATCACCGCAAGGCCATTGCACTTTCCGCAAATCAGAAAAACATAGCCGAATTGTACCATCAACGCCGGAAAACCCATT
>JAAEPW010000206.1 GCA_024232355.1 Chloroflexota bacterium
AAGGCTGGGCAGGTATCGCTTCAGGCGGCCACAGGGAGGGGTAGGGATCGCTGAAGAAGATGGCGCCGGGATCGCTGATGCCGCCGAGGATATCACCGATATAGCACAGGAAAGCGAGCAGCAAGAAAGTAGTTTACTAGAGAGTAATATTTACAAATGGGAGCACAAGAGCAAGTGAAAGTGAACAGTGAGGCCTCTTTTGTCTGGCCTACCAGTAGCAGCGACAGTAGCACTGTTACATAGAAATTTGCATGATCGGCAGACATGTATTGTATACTATACAAATACATCATTTCTTCCTTCCTCTCTTCTGAGGGAGCCGCGCGTCTGCTGACCAACAGTCGGATTTGCATCGGTCGCGTTCAGGGTGGTGGGTGGCCCTTGGCTCCATCCCATTGTCCTGTGGCAGCGCGTTCGTGATCGGGCCTGGCAGAACGTCTTTGGTCCCCGTAGTGACATCGCCCAGAGCGACCGCGATTCTGGGAACATTGTCGACTGCGTCTGTGACCCTCGCGATCTCCTCGACCACGTCTGTGACTCTGGCGACATCTTCGCGCACGTCAGCGATACCGTCAACATCTTTGGCCACATCGGCGACACCGGCGATATCCTTGGCGGCGTCAGCAATCCCGGCGCCATCTTCTTCAGCGATCCCTACCCCTCCCTGTGGCTGACTGAGCGATTGCAGCGCTAACCCAGTCAACTCCAGAGGG
>JAAEPW010000207.1 GCA_024232355.1 Chloroflexota bacterium
AACCCGGCGAGGTATTCTTCCGCACCTACTTTGGCGGATGGGGCATCATTGCCCATTACCTGCTCAAAGAAGTAGAGCCGGAAACCGATCCCCTGGGGCCAGACAACGTGCTCGTTTTCGCCACCGGCGTGGTGACCGGCACACCCGTGGGAGGCAGCGGTCGGCACGCAGTGGGGGCCAAATCTCCGCTTACCGGCGGCTTTGGCGAGGGGGACGTGGGCGGATATTGGGGAACGGAACTAAAGCGCGCCGGATGGGATGCCATCGTCGTCACCGGTCAGGCTGAGGAACCCGTCTACCTGTGGATCAATGATGACCAGGTAGAGATCCGCGATGGCGCTCACCTGTGGGGCAAAAAGACCGCCGATGTGGATAAGGCGCTAAAAGATGAACTAGCAGACAAGCAGGTCCGCGTAACCCAATGCGGCGTGGCGGGCGAGAACCTGGTGCGCTACGCATGCGTCATCAACGATGTTAATCGAGCTGCGGGACGCACTGGCCTAGGCGCGGTGATGGGGTCAAAAAAACTCAAGGCGATTGCGGTGCGCGGGAGCGGTAAAATTGAACTCGACGATCAAGACAAGGTACGCGAGTCTGCACAATGGCTGCGTGACAACTATAAAAATATGTGGACGGGAAATCTCCAGGAGCACGGCACCAACGGCGGCTTGGAGCATATCAGTGCAAACGGCGCGCTCCCCACACACAACTTTCAAGATGGTTCCTTCAAGGGAGCCAAGAAAATTACCGGTCAGACGATGACAGAGACCATCCTGGTAAATCGTAGTACCTGCTTTGCTTGTCCCGTCACCTGCAAGCGCAAGGTACAGGTTGATGGACACTACAAGGTGGACCCAACCTATGGCGGCCCAGAGTATGAAACTGCCGCAGCCCTTGGCTCTTGCTGCGGTATTGACGACCTGGAAGCCGTCGCCTATGGCAATCAACTCTGCAACGCCTACGGGCTGGACACCATCTCAGCCGGCGTGACCATCTCTTGGGCTATGGAGTGTTTTGAGCGCGGGTTGCTGACGGTGGAAGACACAGGTGGCCTCGAGTTGAATTTCGGCAATGCCGAGGCGATGACCACCCTGGTCGAGCAGATCGCCCACAGGCAGGGGTTTGGGAAACTGCTGGCCGAGGGATCTCTACGGGCAGCGAGACAGATTGGTCGCGATACGGAAAAATACGCGATGCAGGTCAAGGGGCAGGAATTCCCCATGCACGAACCCCGCGCCAAATTCGCCCACGCCGTGGGTTATGCCACGTCGCCCACCGGGGCCGATCATATGCACAATATCCATGACGGTGGCTTTGCGTCGGATAGAGGTATTCAGGGGGTGCAGTCTCTGGGTGTCCTAGAGCCCAAGCCGATTGATTACCTGGGGCCAGAAAAGATGCGTATGGCCATATACGTCATCGACTTTCAGGTGTTTCGCAACTGTATGGGGATGTGTATGTTCATACCCTACAGCAGGGAACAAATGCGCGACATCATACAGGCTGTGACCGGTTGGAACACTTCTCTGTTCGAGCTGATGAAAGCAGGGGAGCGGACACTTGCGATGGCCCGTGCCTTCAACTATCGACAGGGTCTCACAGCCAAGGACGACGTGTCGCACTGGCGCTTTTCCACCCCCTTTGAGACGGCTCCGACTGATGGTCTGCACGTGCCCGCCGACGATATCGCGCACGCTATCAAACTGTACTGTGAAATGCGTGGATGGGACAAAGAGACAGGTGCACCAACCGAGGGCAAGCTGTACGAGTTGGGAATCGGCTGGGTGGCTGATCTGTTGTACAAAGAATAATTAGGAGGTTATGATGTTGGACTTTACAGCAGTGCACAGTGAGGAAATCACGTATGCCGAACTCGTCGCCGATTTAACGCGTGACGATTTGATCCACCTGACCAACGAGATGATTGATGCGATATTGGGACTGATCGCAGACTGCACAGATACGGACGTTGTCTTTGTCCCCAATGATCCAAATGCGAACGACCCGTATGCTGAGAATCCAGATGACCTAAACTTGGCTTGGACCCTGGGGCACGTGATCGTGCATACGACGTCATCATCAGAGGAATCAGCGGCGCTGGCGGCAGAGTTGGCGCGGGGTGCGGAATTTCACGGTCGTTCTCGCTACGAGACGCCCTGGCAAACGGTGACAACGATGGCACAATGCCGCCAGCGGCTGGAGGAAAGCCGCCGTATGCGGCTGGCAAGCCTAGAGATGTGGCCAGATGAACCACATTTGGACAACGTCTACGAGCCGTGGGAAGGCGCTCCCAAAGTGAACGCCATCGGGCGCTTTGTCTTTGGACTAAGCCACGCCGACAGCCACCTTGGTCAAATCGCTGAGGTTGTGCGCCAGACTCAGGCAGCGCGCGCGTAGCGACGAGCGAAGCGGCTACCCTTGAACATGTAGCCGTACTCTATTCCAGGATTTACTACCGGACATTTTTTTCTTCAGCCACGAATTGCACGAATTATCACGAATGAGGATCAAAAATTAGTGTAAATTCGTGCAATTCGTGGCAAAAAATTCAGTATCGGTTGGTCACTTGCATAAAGTGTCCGGTAGTGAATCCCAGGAAACTAGTGGTACGGTCCGAGGATCTGAAACAAGCGTAACAAAGCACACTCAAGGGGACATGCCGTCCCTGGATTGAGGCTGAGATAATGTACTATTGCTATGCGGTCCATAGAGCGCGGACGGCACGTCCGCGCAGAGCACGATTATTACTATTGTCCCTTTTAATTGTCGTAACGCTTGTTTCAAATTGCGCTCCAGCCGCACATCTTCCCTCCCCCACTTTATCTCCAACACTAACGTCAACCGTCACACCGACGCCAACTCAAACGCCCACCCCCACGCCGACGCCAACCTCCACGCCATCCCCCACTCCCACTCTTACACCCACACCAACGCCCACGCCCACCCCTTGGCCAGCAGAAGGTTCTACTCCCGAACAACAAGGGATGGACTCGGAATTGTTAGCCGGGATGTTTGACTATATTGAGCGGCAAGAAGTCGACGTCCACGGCGTGCTGATCGTCCGCAACGGTTATACGGTGCTAGAAGTATACTATCCCCCTTATAGACCCAATACTTTGCACAGCACTGCCTCTGTCGGCAAGAGTTTCACCGGCGCGTTGGTAGGCATCGCCATCCACGAGGGCTATATTGAGGGCGCGGATCACAAAGTGGCAGATTTTTTCCCCGACCATTCCGACTGGCAGAATGACCCACTCAAGCAGGCAATGACGATAGAGCATTTGTTGACAATGACGTCTGGTCTGGATTGGCCCGAATCGGCGGCCTCGTACAGCTCCTCTCAAAACATTATGAACCAAATGATGCACAGCCACGACTGGGTACAGTTCGTGCTCGATAGGCCCATGGTCGCAACGCCAGGCAGCACGTTCAACTATAGTTCGGGCGTTTCTCACCTCCTGTCTGCCATCATACAAGAGGCTGCGGGAATGAGGATGATTTCTTTTGCTCACGAGTATCTTTTTGAACCACTCGGTATCTCCCGCATATCCTGGATGACCGATCGACGAGGCATTGCCTTTGGGGCCGGCGGCCTGCGGATAACGTTGCGCGATATGGCCAAGTTTGGACAACTCTATTTGCAGAATGGTGTTTGGGGAGGAAAGCAAATCCTTTCGTCTGAGTGGGTTGAAGCGTCCATCGCGCCACGAGTCAGCGCCCACGGCGCTGCGTCGTACTATGGCTACCAATGGTGGGTCCGGGGCAGCGGCATTTTTGCGGCCCACGGCTACCGGGGCAGACGTATCTTTGTGATACCAGATCTGGAGATGGTGGTGGTCTTTACCGCCGATCTCTCTGGCAACGCGCCGTCAGTGATTCTCAGCAATTACATCATTCCTGCAGCTCGATCGACTGATCCGCTGCCCGAAAATCCCAAAGGGGTAGCGCTGCTTGAGGCTCAAATAAGCGATATCCAACAATCCGAACCGTAAGGCTTTTCCAGTTTTCAAGTTCTCCCAAAATTTACAATGGAATTTGCTACCGGACACTTTTCGCGAGTAGCCAAAATCGTCATTCCGAGCGAGCGCAGCAGCCTGCCTTGAGCTTGTCGAAAGGAGTCGAGGAATCTACATTCGAGTCGCTTTCGCCATCACAAATAGAGATTCCTCGACTTCTTTCAGTCGCTCGGAATGACGGTGGCTGAGCAGTTACCATCAAAATTCGTGCCAATTCGGTGCAACCTACAGTTGCCTTAATTCGTGGCGAAAGAAAAAAGTGTCCGGTAGTGAACAATGGAAAAACTCATAAATCGCACGCGAGTTACAAAATAACCCAAAGCTCCAGGAATTCCATCATAATCTGCCTTTTCCAGGTGTTGTTGACTGCATCACAAAATCTGTTTGGGAGATTTATTTCTCTGGAATTCTCAAGTTCGAGCGTCACATCAACATAACCGCTCTTACCAGATGTAGAGTGGGCACGCCTACGTACGAGCAAGTTTTGTGAATCCGTTCCGCATCTGAGGATGCCCCCTCCTCACAACGCGCAAACAGTCCCTCATATTCCCCAAACCCACTTCAGACAACCAATTTGAGTTGATGCCAAAGACCTGCCAAGCTCAAGTTGCAACCAAACCGTAACAAACATTTCAGCAAAACTCGGGTAAACTATATTCAACAAGCTTGATGATCCAACACAAGCAGTAATGGTCGCATTGCGCGAGTTGACAAAAAATCATTTTGGAACTTAAATAGCAATGATCAGGCAAGCATCACAAGTTCAAGATCGTGGTCCAGAAAGGATGGACAACAGGAGTTGTTGATTATGGCTAACGAGCGAATTGGGATCGTCGAGGACGATGATGTTACCGCCACTCATTTGCCAAGAGAGATGAATCAGATTCTTCAAGCCACCCTCGATCACACCCACATATTGGTCGCCTATCTAGACCCACAATTTAACTTTGTCCGAGTCAATCGTGCCTATGCCGAATCCAGTGAACGAGAGCCATCTTTCTACCCCGGAAAAAACTACTTTGACTTGCACCCTGATGCAAAGAACCAAGATATTTTTCAAGATGCAATGAAAACTGGAAAATCATACGCTGCATACGCCACGCCATCTCAAGATTGTACACCATTCGAGTGCACACAAGATCCAAAACGTGGCACAAGCTACTGGGATTGGAGCCTGGTTCCGATCAAAGATGCAGAAAACATTGCAACAGGGGTAGTACTCACACTGGTGAATGTGACTGAGCGGGTGCGAGCGCAAGAGGGCCATCGCCAGGCACTAGCCGAGACGGTACAAGCAACGCACGCATTGAGAGAAAGTGAGGAACGATACCGCGAGATCGCCGAAAGCATCACGGACGTTTTCTTTGCGATGGATACCGAGTTGACATATACTTATTGGAACAAAGCATCTGAGGACTTGGCGAGGATTTCAGCACAAGATACCATTGGAAAATCTCTCTTTGATATCTTTCCCGATACACCAAAGGCCATCGAAAAGATATATCGCGAAGTATTAACCACGCGGCAGCCCCAAAGTTTCGTCAGCGAATACTTGTTGGGAGAGCAAGACATACCTTTCGAGATCAGTGTCTATCCCACTCAGAGCGGTATATCTGTTTTCGCCCGAGACATTACCGAGCGTAGACAAGCAGATGAAGTATTGTATGAATCAGAAAAACGATACCGAGATCTGTATGAGAACGCTCCAAATGCCTACTTTTCCGTCGGTGTGGATGGTTGCATCCGCAGGTGCAACAAGCGTGCCAAAGATTTGCTTGGATACGCAGTGGAAGAATTAATGGGATATCCAATGCTTGAACTGTACGCCGACGTACCAGAGGGAAAAGAAAAAGCATTACAAATCTTTCAAAGGTTTCGAGATGGCGAGACTGTAATCGACGAAGAGTTCCAGATGCGGCGGGCAGACGGCACATTGGTATGGGTCAGTTCGATCATAAACGCCGTTCATGACACACGCGGACAGGTCGTGGGGAGCCGCTCGATGGTTGTGGACATTACCGAACGCAAGCAGGCAGAAGAGGCACTACGACAGCGCAACCATGAATTGGCACTGCTCAATCAAGCGAGCCAGGTATTTAGCTCTACTCTCGACCTAGATCAGGTACTCATCATTGTTCTAGAAGAAGCACGACGTCTGATGGATGTGGTCGCTTGCTCAATCTGGCTGACCGATCCCGAGACGGGCGAACTGGTATGCCAACAAGCCACAGGCTGGCAAAACGAGAGCGTGCGCGGCTGGCGATTGGCGCCCAGAGAAGGAATCGCTGGCTGGACAGTCTATAATAACAAGAGCGCGATCGTGCCAGACACGTGGACTGATGAGCGCTACTATCAGAACGTAGATCAACACACGGGGCTGCTATTGCGTTCTATTCTCAGTATTCCCCTGCGGGTCAAAGAGAACGTGATCGGCGTACTTCAGGCGGTGGATACAAAGATCAACTGTTTCGATGCAGCCGACTTGGCATCGCTGGAACTGTTGGCGACTCCCGCCGCAATCGCTATTGAGAATGCCCGGTTGTACAAACAAGCCCAACGAGAAATCGTCGAGCGTAGACGAGTAGAAGAGGCACTACGGGAATCCAAAGAGTTGTTCGAGAAAATCTTTACCAGCCAACTGGATGCAATCTTTCTCTTGGATGAAAAAAGCCCCCCAACAATCACCGACTGCAATACAGCAGCCGCAGAAATATTTGGCTACACCCGCCAGGAAATGATGGGGCGTACAACGGCCTTTTTGCACGTCGATGAGGTAGTATTGAAAGAGTTTCAAGAGTATCTCTACACAGCCATAAAAGAACATGGTTTTTTGCAGCTAGCTGATTTCAGGATGAAAAGCAAGGATGGAACGATCTTTCCCACAGAGCACAGTGTGGTGCCGATCGAAGACGAACAAGGCCACTGCACCGGCTGGATAAGCGTGGTGCGGGATATTGCCGAGCGCAAGCAGGCAGAGGAAGCGCTCAGACATCGCAATCAAGAGTTGACGGCTCTCAATGCCATTGCCACCACCATAAACCAATCCCCCAATTTGGACCATATCTTGAACGCAACCCTATACCGGGTATTGCAAGTGATCGAAATAGATGTTGGCTGGATACAGTTACTAGACAAAAATACAGGCACATTGTCTCTGGCCGTGCATCATGGATTCTCTCAGGAAATGGTCAACAAAACAAAAAGGACACGGTTAGGAGAAGGCCTAACCGGCAAGGTGGCCCAATCCGGGCAGCCTATTGTGATGGACAATGTGTCTGATGATCCATGGCTCAGCATAGAGATCAACAAGCAAAAAACACTGTACGCTTTTGCTGGTGTTCCCATCAAATCAAAAGATCGGGTGCTGGGTGTGATGGGGGTATTCAGCCACAGTCCCCGCGAGATCTCTTCCCCAATCGTACAACTACTCACCGCCATCGGACACCAAATTGGTATTGCGATCGAGAACGTACAGTTGAACGAGGAAGCATCCGAGATCGAAATCTTGCAGGAACTCGACCGATTGCGGTCAGAGCTAATCGCAAACGTTTCTCACGAGCTGCGTACTCCCCTGGGGCTGATCAAAATTTTCTGCACCACCCTGTTGAGAAAAGATGTGGAATTTGACCGCGAAACCCAGCACGAGTTTCTTTGCGACATTGACGCAGAAACCGGCAAACTGGAAAGAATCGTCGATAATCTGTTGGATCTGTCACGGATGGAAAGTGGACGGCTACGGTTGGAGAAACAGCCTATGGACGTTGTACAACTGGCTCAAAATGTCGTCAAAGCCATGCAAATGGATATTCAGCCGATACAACATAGCCTGGTCCATGACTTTTCTTCTGCGCCCTTGATGGCGACTGCTGATGCCAAGTATATCGAGCAAGTACTGCGCAATCTTTTGGGTAATGCCATCAAATATTCTCCCGCAGGAGGAACGATCACCGTTGGCGGGCGCGACAACGAGATGCAACTCCTCCTATGGGTCAGTGATCACGGGATTGGGATTCCGGCACAAGATTTATCGAGGGTTTTTGAGCGATTTTATCGTGTCGAGAACGAACTTACACGAAACGTGAGAGGAGCTGGCTTGGGGTTAGCGGTCTGTCGTGGTATCATAGAGGCACACGGTGGGCGCATTTGGGTCGAGAGCAAGTTGGACGTGGGGAGCACTTTTTATTTTACCCTGATGCGTGAAACGATGATTGAGGAGACTGGAAATGACTAAAACCAAGATTCGCGTCCTGGTGACGGATGACGAACCCAGATACGTCAGAGCCATACAGGTTAACCTGGAAGCCAGCGGATATGAGGTGCTCACCGCCAAAGATGGATTGGAAGCCGTGGACCTCGCCTCCAAAGAGAAACCAGACCTCATCATATTGGACATCAGAATGCCCAATATGGATGGCTACAAGGCTTGCCAGCGTATCCGTGAATTCTCAGCCGTACCGATCATCATGCTCACCGCCATGGCGGAAAACGCCGACAAGGTAAAAGGATTGGATGCCGGTGCCGACGATTACGTCACCAAGCCCTTTAGCGCCGACGAACTCTTGGCCCGGGTGCGAGCCGTTCTACGGCGCGTAGACCTGGCGGAGCAACAAGAAACGCCCCCCGCCTTCCAGGTTGGCAACTTTGTGATGGATTTTTCGCAACGGCGCGTGTCTGTTGATGGACGAAATGTAGAATTGACTCCCACCGAGTACCGCCTGTTGTACGAGTTGGTCAAACAACCGGGGCGGATACTGGTGCCCGAGCTTTTGCTAGAAGAGATATGGGGAGTCGGCTACGAAGGAGAGAACCGCTTGTTGTGGCAAGCTATTCACCGCCTGCGCCAGAAAATAGAGCACGACCCCCGCAACCCAAAATACATTCAAACCAAACCCGGTCTCGGTTACGTCTTTAGAGAGTAACGTACAACCAGGGCTGTTCAGTTCTAACGATCTCTCAGTACAGAACGCTCACAGCCACCGCACTTGTCCTGAACGTACAACCGCAACAACCCTCTCGTCACTAGCGATCAAACTCGTTTTCCACAAGTGGCATCTTCTTTTAGATGCGTAGCACTTGTGGAAAAGCCCCCTTTTTAATGCAACAATCTCTTTTTTTGCTTTTTTCCCCCTATTTTTCTCAATTTGGAAGGTTTTTGGAAGGTCAGAGACCCATTTTGTAAGGCGGTTGGAAGGTCGAGGGAGTATAATATAGATAGTCGGCAACGCATAATTGGCATAGACCACACTAGATTCCGTCAAACTGTGGTTCAGCTAGAACAATAGACATTGTAGAGGAAAGAGTAATGAATAATGTGACTGTAGGTCTGACAAGAAAAAAAGTCCTCGTCCTCAGTGATAATGAAGGTTTGTCCAGGGCAATCGAGTTAAATCTGAACAGCCGCCTAGAAGTGAAAATCATCAAATTTGCGCCAAGGTCACCGGAGAAATGGAAAACTCAGACCGAGGTGGACGATTTCGACTTGATCGTGCTGGCCATGAGTTCGCCGAGCAGCGAACCGGTCGTGGCGCTGGCCAGAGCATCACTGACCAGACAAATCGGACGCACTCCTTTACTCATCATCTCGGATAGACCCTTCAATTCGGAACCAGAACATCAGATCACCCACCTGAACTTTCCTTTTGACATTGACAAACTTTGCAACCAAGTCGATGAAATCTTGCAAACCTAAAATGTACAGAACAGGAAAAGAGTATAAAAATGTCTCATATAGTCGCCATTAGCAATAACAAAGGTGGCGTAGCCAAGACCACCACTTGCATCTCGTTGGGTGCTTGTCTGGCTGAGTTGGGCCACCGAACATTGATCGTGGATATGGATCCACAAGCCGACCTGACCCTGGCTGCTGGGTTGGACGCAGACGAGTTGGAATGGTCATTGGCAGACCTGCTGGAACCAGATCGCAATCCCACGTCGGCGGACGTGAAGAGAGCCATTCAGCCCACACAAGTAGAGGCACTGGACATCCTGCCCACCGATCCGCGCATGGCGGGCGTCGAGCGTCTTTTGTACGAACACAATGGGTATGAAACCATCCTGGCACGAATGCTAGCGCCGTGGCACGATGAATACGAGTACATACTGTTGGACTGTGCGCCGTCGTTGGGCGGGATCACGCTGACGGCCTTGACCGCTGCCCGATGGGTGCTCATTCCTGTGCAGTGCGAATATTTTGCCGCGCGCCGAATGCGTCGCCTGCTCGAAGCCGTCACCATTGTGCGCAAACGCACCAATCCCCATCTGACTTGTTACCTGGTGGCGACCATGTATGACAAGCGTAATCGCATTTGCCAAGGTGTGCTGCAACAACTCCGGTGGCACTTTCCCACCCAATTGCTAGACACCGTCATTGGCGTGGACACGCGTCTGCGCGAAAGTCCGGCAACGGGCGAGCCGATCACACTCTATGCGCCTCGCACCCGGGCCAGCCAGCAGTATCGTCAATTGGCGCGCGAGTTCCTGGCGAAATTAGAAAATACTTTGAGGGCGGCCCAAGGAGACTGATATGAGTCGAAAAAACAAGTTGGAGGCAGGACTTGCAGGTCTGTTTTCGACACCCAAGTCGGACAAGGCAAATATGCCCATACCCGACCCCAGCGAACCAGAAACAAATGACTCTGATCTGGATCAGCCAGAGATGGCCGAGTCGATCGTAGAGCAACTAGTCCCCTCCGTCGTGGTAGAAGAGATCGAGCAGGCTGAGGAGATTACGCTGCAAGAGCCTCCGGCGGAGGAACATTCGACAGCGCCTGCTCCCCACTCTGATACACCTCCAGCGGCGCCATCTCCCCGCCCAGACACGCCTCTGCCCATTCCCGAGAGTCCCGTCGATATGGACGGAGTTGAGAAACAACTGGTGGTGTTTACCCTAGACGGCGAAGATTATGGCCTAGACATTAGCCGGGTGGAGAGCATCATCAAGCTGCAAGCAATCACCGCTGTGCCCCGAGCGCAGGATTTTATCGAGGGCATCACCAACCTGCGGGGCGCAGTTCTACCGGTAGTTGATCTACGCAAGCGATTCGGTATGCCGACAAGAGAAAATAAAGACAACCGCATCGTCGTCGTCGAGATGGGAATTAACACCATCGGGATGATCGTAGACACGGTGACAGAGGTATTGCGCGTACCACAGAGAAACATTGCCCCACCCTCACCGGTGGTCACCACAATTGATTCGAACTATATTACCGGTATCGCCAAGGTGGATGATGGCCCCGATGCACCGGGTCGCCTCGTCGTCCTGCTCGACCTGGACCAGTTGCTCAGTACTGAAGAGATGACCGATTCACTGAACTAGGGAGGCTATGATGGAAATCAAGGGTGTATCGGTAAAAGCTGCACCTGAATTTGTCCGCCAGCGCTTTGGATCGAGATATGATGAGTGGTTTAATTCATTATCTGAATCATCTAGGGATGTGGTCAAGAACGCGTTCGCTTCCAACTGGTACCCGCTTTACGAGGCCGTGATCGAGCCGACGAAAAAAGTGTGCGATATATTCTTCGGCGGCAGCGAACAAGGCGCTTGGGAAGTGGGGCGGACCAGTGCCGACCAAGCCCTAAAAGGCGTGTACAAAATCTTTGTCAAGGTTGGTTCACCTGGATTCATCATCAGCCGGGCTAGCAGGATCTTTGGCAATATGCTCAAGCCGGGTGAGATGACAGTAATTGAGAGTTCTCCGAACAAGGCCGTGATGCACATGCAATTGCCCGAATCAGACCGACTGTTGGAGCTTCGTATGGCCGGTTGGATGCAACAAGCGCTCGTGATCAGTGGGTGCAAGGACCCAAAGTTTGCGGTCACCCAGTCCATTGCAAAAGGCGACCCGATCACTGAATTCGTCGCCACGTGGAAGTAACCGCATCCTGCCGAGAAGGGCGGAAAATAGGGAGAAAAGGTATGAAAAACACGCAGTCTGTAACGCATTTTCCATTCCAATAGCAAGCGCACAAGCGCACCCAACAGAGTAAAGGAGAATAAAATGTTCAGGCGGTTTAACAATCTCAAGATACGAAACAAGCTCATCATGGGTTTTTTGATCGTGATTTTGATCGGTGTCGCAGGGCTCGGCTGGAGTATCCTCAGCATATCGCAGATAGATGCTGAGATACAGGATGTTGTCAGGGAAGCCAAAGAATTGATCGGCTTGGAAGAAGTTCAAGTTGATCTTTTGGAGCAGGAGGTGGCGGAACTAGAGTTCCTGCTGACCGGCGATGAGGAATATCTGGAAAGACACCAACGGTATGAAACGCTCACTGAGCAGGCCCTCGATGAGGCTCTGAACCTGGAGATCCACGAACAGGGCCGAGAGACCATTCGAACCCTAATGGAGGAGAAGGATCAATACAAAGAGTCATTTGCCGAGGTGGTAGCTCTTTACAATGAAGGCAGGGTGGAGGAAGCGATCCAGCACTCTTTGGACGTGTCCGACTTGAAGGTCGAACGCGTGCACGAGCAGGTCGAGGAGATGATCTCTGAGGGTCGGCATTTGATGGAGGAAGCAGTCCTCCAGGCCGATCAGCAAGCTCAGACGGCGACCCTCGTAGCCTACGTCAGTATGGGGGTCTGTCTGGTGCTTGGCGTGGCGATCGGTTTCTTCCTATCTACGTCTATCGCCAATGCTGTGAATCAGATGCTCTGGGTCTCGAAGCAAATTGCCGGGGGCAACGTTCAGGTTTCGATTGATGTCGAACAGAAAGATGAAGTAGGACAATTGGCGGACGTTTTCCGGCAGATGATTGTTTACCTGCAGGCGATGAGTAGTGCGGCCGATCGCCTGGCCCAGGGTGACCTGACAGCCGAGATCACACCTCAATCGAACAAGGATATGCTGGGGAACGCTTTTGCACAAATGACGGCCAACCTGCGTGCTCTTGTCGGGCAGGTGACCAACAGTGCCAACAACGTCGGTGCGGCTTCTACACAACTCACCGCCTCCGCTGTCCAGTCAGCGGAGGCGGCCAACCAGGCGGCCGCCACCATCCAGCAGGTGGCCCAGGGCACCGCCCAGCAGACGCAAAGCGTGACCCAAGCCACCACTACGGTCGAGCAAGTGTCCAGAGCGATCGAGGGCGTGGCCCGAGGCGCGCAGGAGCAGGCGGCTGCCGTCGGTCGCTCCGCCCAGATCACGGCCAACATCTCGTCCGCTGTCCAGCAAGTGGCTGTCAATGCCCAGTCCGGAGCCCAGAGCGCGGCACAGACCGCTATGGCCGCCCGTAATGGTTCCGAGACGGTTGCCAAGACGATCAAGGGTATGGAAAGTATCAAGGCCAGCACCGATCTCGTGGCTCAACGAGTGCGAGAGATGGGACAGCGCTCGGAGCAGATCGGTGATATCGTCGAGACGATCGACGATATTGCTTCACAGACGAATCTGCTGGCGCTCAACGCCGCCATCGAGGCCGCGCGCGCCGGAGAGCACGGCAAGGGCTTTGCGGTGGTGGCCGACGAGGTACGCAAACTGGCCGAAAACTCTGCCATAGCTACCAAAGAGATTTCGGTGTTGATCAAGACCATCCAGCAAACCATCGGCGAAGCGGTACAGGCAATGGACGCGGGGGCAGCCGAGGTCGAATCCGGCCTGGGGCAGGCAGCCGAGGCTGGACAGGTGTTGGACTCGATCCTGACCGCCGCTGAAGAGGTCAACCACCAAGTAGAGGAAATCGCCGCCGCCGCCCAGCAGATGGATGCCTCGACGAACGAATTGGTGGGCGCGATGGACTCTGTCTCTGCGGTCGTGGAAGAGAACACCGCATCCACTGAAGAGATGGCGGCCGGGGCGGGCGAGGTGTCACAGGCAGTAGAGAACATTGCCGCCATATCGGAGGAAAACAGCGCGGCATCTGAGGAAGTAAGTGCCACTATAGAAGAGGTGAGTGCGCAGGTAGAAGAGGTCACCGCCTCAGCCCAGTCGCTAAGTGCAATGGCAGAAGGGCTAACGGTCGCCGTCGCGCAGTTCAAGCTGAGAAGGGGCGAATCAATACAAGCATCCCAGATTCTATCACCAGCCATGCCCACTGGAGATGATGGTCACGATTACGAGTGGATGCATGAAACGTGAGACCGATTTGAACGTTGGATGACAATTTGCCTCAGCGTGCAAACAATTGCGGGGTTTTGGGAGCAAGAAGGAGGCCAGGATGATTCAATTGAGCATTCGAACTAAACTAATGGTGGTAGGAGTTGGCAGCATACTGATCGTTAGTTTTGCCTTGGTAACTATTGGGGCGTGGCAAAGCGACGTTTTCAGTACCCATGCCCATGAGAAAGTGGACAATTTCATCGCCACTGGCGCACATGAGGATGATTTCCGGAAATTGAGGGATCGATTGCAGGCGGGCCGCACACAGATGCTCAACATGCTCATTGTCACTGGGCTTGTCGTCGTTATGCTGATGGGAGTGATTTCCTGGCTTTTTGCTCGCTCCATCGCCGAGCCGTTGGGTGTTGTGACTCGAGCCGCCATCGAAATGGCCGAGGATGATTTGCCCCGGTTGAGCGAGGGAATCCAAGCTGTGGCCAAAGGAGATCTAACAACCTCTCTACCCCATCTCGAATTGGAGATAAATTTGGCCCAAGTTCATTCCGGCGACGAACTGGAAGACATAGCCCAGGCTTTTAACAAGATGAATATCGCTTTGGGAATGACAGCATGGCGTGTAAAATACGGGGTGTAATTCACGCCCTCACGACGAGTTTTGAACAAGGAGTGTAGAGATGGAAAAAGAACAACAACTAGTTGTCTTTACTCTAGCTAACGAAGATTATGGTGTAGACATTGCCGCTGTGGATGGCATCGTCAAGATGCAAGAGATCACGTCTGTGCCTCATGCCCCCAGCTTTGTCGAGGGTATTACCAATCTGCGTGGCGAGGTGCTGCCAGTGATTGATCTGCGCAAGCGGTTTGGACTAGTGCAAAAAGAGATCAGCAAGGACACCCGCATCGTCAATGTTGACGTGGATGGCACCAAGATAGGAATGGTAGTGGATGCGGTGAGCGAGGTGCTACGCGTGTCGGAAAAAGATATTGAACCCCCTTCCCCTATCGTCACCACGGGAGCCGGCGACACGGCTTTGTCTACAAGCGCTCGCAACGACTTTATCACTGGTATCGCCAAGGTAGATGATGACCCAGACGCTCCTGGGCGACTAGTTATTCTATTGGATCTGGCCAAAGTGCTCGACACCAAGGAGCAAGCTGAGTTGAAAACCCTTCGACAAGCTCAAGATGGGCCAGTATAACAAATTCGAGATGGTACCCTGATATCAGAGTAGAAAGGTGAAACGGGGCGGGGAACGGCAGATTCTTTCGCAGGCTGTGCTACAGGAATAAAAATTGCAAACTGGAACATGATCTGGAAAAGAACAAGTTAATTTCACACTCAAATACAGGGGGATAAAAAATGGCTATTGATCGCACGATAAAAATATTATTGGTCGAAGATTCCACGTTCGTCCGCAAGGCGTCCCGGAGGAACTTGAACGACTTGGGCTTTGAGAACGTCATCGAAGCTATAGATGGAAACGACGCCATCAAAAAACTCTTGGAAGAACCCGATTTAAGGCTAATCATCAGTGACTGGGTCATGCCCCATATGGATGGGTACGAATTTCTCGTGTGGGTACGGTCTAACAAGAGATTCAAAGACACACCCTTTATTATGGCCACTGCCCGGGGTGAAAAGAAGCATGTGACCAAAGCCACAGAGGCCGGTGTGACCGACTTTATCACCAAGCCTTTTGTAGCCAGCGAAGTAGAAGCATTGATTGAAGGAATATTTACCGTGAACGAGCCAGGTCAGGCCGCTCCAAAAACAACTCGCCGCCGTTTCACGCCCGAGGGCAAGCGTCTGCTCAGAGTAGCTCACATTCAAATTACAGACCATTTGATTCTTGGCATATTAAAGCACATGCTCGCTACGGACAAGCTCAGTTCAGAGCGTTTTGAGTTGGAAACGGTCTGTATGCCAAGTTGGAATCCCGTGCAAAAGGCTCTAGAGACGGGTGAGGTGGATGTGGCCTTTGTGCTGGCTCCTATCGCAATGGATCTCTTTAGCTTTGGCGTGCCTATCAAGCTGGTACTTTTTGCACACAAGAACGGCAGCATTTTCGTGCGAAAAAGAGACAGCAGCAATACGAAGGAGACTACCCAGTTCTTTAGGAACAAGACATTTTACATTCCTCATGAACTGTCTATTCACCATATGCTCTCCCACAAATTCTTGCGCGGACTCGGTTTGCGCCCGGGTTTTGAGGGCAGGGGAGACTTTGACGTCTTTTTCGAAGTAGTACCTCCAGTCAAGATGCCCGAGTTTATGGCCGCAAACTCCGACGCCATCGGATTTTCAGTTGCCGAACCGTTGGGCACACAGACTATTGCGGCAGGCAACGCCGACCTGTTGTTCCTTTCGGGTGAGATCTGGGAAAATCACCCATGCTGCGTGGTTGCTGTGCGAGATGAACTCGTCGAGCAAGATGCCGACGTCGTACAAGAGTTTGTCAACCTGCTGGTCGAGGCTGGTCAGTTCATCAACAATAGTCCAGAAACGGCTGCCTCGATGGGTGTTCCATTCCTGGATCCCGACGGAACGATGGGCTTGAAATCGGTGGTGCTTTGTGATGTGCTAAAAGAGACTCGGGGCATCAAAACAAACGACATGTTGCCCGTAGCCCAAGACCTGGATATAATACAGCAGTATATGGCCAACGAAATGGGCATTGGTACCCCGATCGACCTTGAAAGGTTTATAGATGCCCGGTTTGCCGAAATCGCTTGCCAGAATTTGATTCCTCAGCAATCGATCATGCATGATGTATCGCGAATTGTGAACAAAGTCATGGGACAGCAAGCGGGCAGCCGCATCTCAAAAACCAGATTGAATTTGGAAGGCAAATACCTCACTTTTGCCATGGGGGATGGAGAATATGGACTCGATGTGATGCACGTCAAAGAGATCATCGATATGAGACCCATCAGGCCCATTCCCCAGTCGGAGGAGTTTGTCAAAGGGATCATCAATCTGCGGGGAGAAGTGGTTCCGGTGATAGATTTCAGACTCAAGCTCGGAATGGGAGCGAGCGAGTACGATGAACGTGCCCGTATTATTGTTCTACAAATTTCAGGAGAAACAGAGACTCTACAGATGGGGATTGTCGTCGACTCGGTTTCTGATGTCATTGACATAAAGTCCAAAGAGATTGATGATACGCCCTCGCTTGTAACCAGCGTGGATACAAACTATATCCTCGGCGTGGCCAAAATAGATGGCAGTATGAAAATGTTGCTCGATATGAAACAGTTGTTCCGGTGAGGGTAAGCAGAGGCATCCACATGCCAGGTCTCGGGTACTGATCTCGCAGAAAATATAGGTCATGTTTTTGATGTGATAGTATCTACCACTGCAAACGCGGCCTACAAAGTTCTTTTCTGCACAAATCTCACAGCACGACGAAAGTGAAAATGATTATGGAAACTATGCTAACCTTTGAAATCGAAGCTGATGAACTGGAGATATTCCTCCAGGATGTCAACGAGCACTTGGAAATCCTGGAGGCAGGTATCTTGCGCTTGGAACAGGCGAGTGACACAGACACACTCAATGCCAGCTTTCGAGCTGCCCATACCATCAAGGCGGTAGCCGCCACCGTGGGGCACTCTCAAATGACCACGATGACTCACACGTTGGAAACGATTTTTGATGCGATGCGCCAAGGCGAGGTATCTCCAACCCAGAATATGACGGACGAATTGCTCGCAACAGTCGATGTGCTAAAGGCCATGCGGGATGAAGTTGTCACCTTGAAACCCAGCGGTATAGACGCCACTGTTTTTCTGGAGCGACTGTACGCATTGATCAAAAATGATGATGGCGAGGCAGAGCAAAAGGATAGCGTTCTCTCAAAACCGTCCTTGCTTACACCTGAGCAAACAGCCCAGGTGCAAGATTTTTACGAGCAAGAACACAATGTTCTGGAAATCCATATCACTACCCGCCCCGATGCCTTTGCCCAAGGCGCTCGTCTTTTGCAAGCAACTGTAGCTCTGGCAGAACTGGGCAACATTGTCACACAACAACCCTCAGAAACCGATCTGACCAGTGGTCAACACAGCGGTCACCTATGGCTTATCCTTGCCACTCGGACCGATACAGAAATTATCAAAGAAGCCCTAGAATATATCACGGATCTGAAGGAGTTTCGCATACAACCCTACGATTCGACTGGGGCTATGTCATCGATTTCATCCCAGGTTTCGGCCGATACGCTCGCAGATATCCCTACACCAATATCCCTCAAAGATCAAGATCTACCTGCCGTGGACGTGGTCAGGCAGGTAGACCAGCAAACCACTCAACCAGGACCATCACAATCAGTGCGCATCAGCGTCGAGCGCTTGGACACCTTGATGAACCTAGTTGGTGAACTGGTCACCGATCGCACCCGTCTGATCCAGGTCCGAGATGTGCTGCACGCCCAATATGGCAAGGATGGGACTATTAATGCACTGAGCGATATGGCCACTCACTTTGATCGAATAGTTGACCAATTGCAGGAGGAGGTGATGCAGGCCCGTATGTTGCCCGTCGAACACCTCTTTTCCAAGTTTCCGCGTCTTGTTCGAGACCTCGCTCGTACCAGCAACAAGCAAGTTAACCTGATCATTGAAGGTGAAGCAACTGAACTTGATCGCTCTGTCATCGAGATGATTGGCGACCCTCTGATCCATCTGCTGCGCAATGCAGTGGATCATGGTATCGAACTCCCCCAGAAACGGATCGCGGCAGGCAAACCTCCCGCCGGCACCATCTGGCTGACCGCCGTCCACGAAGAAGGACACATTGTCATCACAGTCCAAGATGACGGTCGAGGGATCGACCCGAAACAAATACGCCAGTCGGCTGTGAGTCGCGGCTTGATGTCTGAAGATGAGGCTGCCCAGCTTGATGACGATGCCGCTACCAGCCTCATCTTTCAACCCAACCTCTCTACAGCCAAGCAAATCACCGACGTCTCAGGACGGGGCGTGGGGTTGGACGTCGTGCGCGCCAACGTCAAACGGCTGAGCGGCTCGGTGATGGTAGAAAGCGAGATGGGAAGCAGCACGACCTTTCGGCTCACTCTGCCCCTCACACTGGCTATCGTACAGGCAATGATGGTCGCTCTGAAAGACGACGTGTACGCCATTCCCCTGACGAGCGTCGTCGAGACATTGTATCTTTCGGAGGCAACCATCCACAGTGTGAAAGGGAGACCCGTCATCAAATGGCGAGACCAGGTGCTGCCAATCGTGCACTTGCGTCAGTTTTTTGCCCACCACCGCATGTCTGACACACCTCCCAACGAAAAAATGCAAGCCGTAGTGACTGTGGTCTGGGGCAAGCTAAAAGCTGGTTTGGTGGTAGATAAACTGATCGGTAAGCAAGAGGTCGTGATCAAGTCGCTTGGTTCCTTCATCGGTAACGTGCCAGGGCTGTCGGGATGCACGATTCTGGGCGATGGGCGTATTGCCCTCATCGTAGACGTTCCTGGTCTCATTAGCACCACGATGAAGCGAGAGTAGGGGGATATACAGTTTAGTCTAGTAATAGGTAACAAAACCGCCCTGCGGTTCAAGACAAATGGAGAGAATAGGGTATGAATAATCAGAAAGAGATTTGGAGCAAACTTGTCAGTGGGCCACGTTCAGACTTTATGCGGCGCAGAGTGATATGGCGTGTAGTGAGCGGTCTGTCCGAAATAACAGGACGCGCAATCAGCAACGCCGACCCCATCGTGGAAAAAATCCCCATCTCTCAAGTGCCCGAACGTGCCGGCGGCCCTGAAGAAAAAATGGTAGGCATCTATCTAGTGATAGCAGGCGGCCTGCGTGGACAGGCGCTCCTGATCCTGCCGATAGACAGTGCCCTGAATATGGCCGATTTTATGATGGGCTGTCAATTGGGCACTGCTACCGAACTTGGGGTTATGGAACGCTCGGCGCTGTCAGAGATTGGCAATTTGGTTGTGTCTTACTTTCTTAACGGTATAGCATCACTTGAAGAAATGCCAGATCTGCTACGCCCATCTCCTCCGGCCGTGATGGTAGACATGTTGGGCGCGATCCTAAACGTAATCATCACACCAGTAGCCGCTGTGAGAAACGATTTGATGATCATCGAAACGGACTTTAAGGATATGCGAGAAACTGTACGGGGACGTTTCTGGGTAATACCTGATCCAGCACTCCTCGACCTGGTCGTGTGAACATCAATCGTCCAAGTGCCCGGCCGCAGCGGTTGGGACACACGTAACGTACAAAAGAGGAGCAATCTGTGGCTGATAATATACGCGCAGTTCCCATCGGGGAAATAGTCACCAGTGATGCAGCCGGCGACGTGTTGGTAGCTTATGGACTCGGATCCTGTATCGCAGTCTGTTTGTATGACCCAGTGACAAAGGTAGGCGGCATGTTGCACGCCTTGTTGCCAAAAACGCACAACAATCTCAAAGATGCTCGCACTTTGCCGCCTTCTGCTAAATTTGTGCACCAAGGTGTACCAATGTTGATCGAGTCACTTGTAAAACTAGGGGCCAGGCGCTCCCGTTTGACGGCGCAACTGTGTGGTGGCGCCCAAGTACTGTCTGCGCCTGGCTTTGAGAAAGAAAATATATTGAGTATCGGAAAGCGTAACATACAGGCTGCCGAGAGCGCTCTAAAAACTGCGGGGATTTGGATAAAGGCCCAGGATACCGGTGGGAACTTTGGCCGCACGGTGAGGCTGTACATCGCCAATGGGCAGGTCACAGTGAAAAGTCTGGGGCAAAAGGAACAGATATTATGCGAATAGTAAATAAAGACAAAAAGGGAAATTTCGCATTGCATTTCACGGTTTATGTCTCGCATCCTACAGTCAGGAGGTTCATATGGCCAGAATAATGATCGTCGACGACAGTTTATTTATGCGCAACCATCTCTCCAAATTGCTTGACAAGAACGGCTATGAAACCATTCTGGCAGAGAACGGCAAGGTCGCGGTGGACACATATCGTCGGGACCGTCCCGATGCAGTGTTGATGGATATCACAATGCCTCAAAAAGATGGTCTGCAAGCCCTAACCGAGATCCGCAAACTCGACTCTGAAGCCAGGGTCATTATGCTCACCGCGCTAGATCAGGAATTGGCAGCAACACGGGCCATACACCTTGGAGCCAAAGATTTTTTGGTGAAACCAGTTCCCCCAAACCAGGTGATTGCTGCTTTACAAAGAGCATTGAGATAGGGGAAATGAGAATGAAATATCTGATCCGTGTCCTAGTGGTGGATGACTCGGCCTTTATGCGCCACACCCTAGCCAAACACCTAGAAGCTGATCCCAGCCTCACCGTAGTGGGCAGAGCACGTGACGGGCTGGAAGCACTGGAACAAATACCGGTCCTCAAACCCGACGTGGTCACTCTTGACGTCGAGATGCCACGAATGGATGGTCTGACCGCCCTAAAGCACATTATGACCAAGTGCCCTACCCCGGTGATCATGCTCAGCGCGTACACGCAACAAGGTGCCCGCGCTACCATCAAGGCCCTTATGCGGGGCGCGGTTGATTTTGTACCCAAACCAGACGATCATACCAACATCCAGGATGTTATCAGGGAACTTGTCGTCAAGGTAAAAATTGCCGCGATCACGCCTACCTCTCCGCGCACCACGTCTCAGTCTTATCCTCCTGCCATCCCACATCCTCCAACTACTCACTCAAAGCCGCAACCTCTGCACAAGAATGATCCCCTCATCATCATTGGAACGTCTACCGGGGGGCCGAGGGCATTGCAACAAATCTTGTCTGATCTTCCTGCCGATTTACCAGCCGCTATGGTGATGGTGCAACATATGCCGCCCAGTTTTACACGTGCGCTGGCCCAACGGCTCGACGAGAACTGCGCTCTCACCATCAAGGAAGCGCAAGATGGTGATCGTGTGGCACGTGGGCTGGCCCTCTTGGCTCCCGGAAACTTTCACCTAGCCCTTGACGGTCGCCGGAGAGTGCGCCTGACCCAGGAACCGCGCCGCAATGGGGTGCGCCCTTCTGTAGACGTAAGTATGGAGACCGCAGTCACACAGTATGGATCTGCAATAATCGGCGTGGTGCTCACTGGTATGGGATCAGATGGCACAGACGGGGCACGTAGCATCAAAGCCGCAGGAGGACGCATTATCGCTGAACACGAATCAACCAGCGCGGTCTATGGGATGCCGCGCAGTGTGATTGAAGCAGGCTTGGCAGATCAAGTGGTTCCCCTGCCCAAGGTAGCCTCGACATTAGTAGAATGGATAAAATAATGGATCCCCGCGAATATACTTTTATCAAACGCAAAGTGCTAACCTTGACCGGCGTGGATCTGAATTGTTACAAAACACCTCAGGTACAGCGGCGTCTCAAAACTTATTTGGTGCGGTCAGGTCATCCAAACTGGCACATTTTTTTCCGCGCCGCACAAAACGATCCAGAGACAATCAGCAAACTCAAGGACTATTTGACCATTAACGTGTCATCCTTTTTCCGTGACACGGAGAAATTTGATTATCTACAGAATGCTGTTTTGCCCGATTTGTTGCGTGGGCATCCCAAACTGAACGTGTGGAGCGCGGGGTGCTCCCATGGCCACGAAACGTATACTTTGGCCATCATATTAGCCGAGACTACCGGCTTTTACCGCCAGCACTATATCGTTGGCACCGACATTGACCGCTCTGCACTGGATCGAGCGCAAGCTGGAGGCCCCTACACTGACGAAGAGGTCTCAAAAATACCCCCTGCATTGTTTGATCGTTATCTTGGCCGCAAATCCAGTGGTGATCAAGACGATGGCCATTATATTATCAAAAGCTTGCAACGTAGAATATCCTTCCGCTACCAAAATCTCCTGGCAGACCCTTTTGAACACGGATTCGATTTGATCGTCTGTCGTAATGTGGTGATCTATTTCACGGTCGAGGTTAAAAACCGTCTATACAAACGCTTTTACGAGGCATTACGCCCCGGCGGGGTGCTCTTTGTGGGCGGTACCGAAGTCATATCCAAAGCAACCGAGTTGGGATTTGAAACGGCGGGCATCTCTTTCTACCGCCGTAAAAAATCAAAGTGACACAAATACACTTGCACCAGTTTCGACGCCCAGTTCTAGAGACACGAGAACACATTCACACAGACCGCACTACTGAACCATGTTCAGCAGTCATCCCTCCACCGTTTGCATGACGGCTCATTGGTACGCTCTTACCATCCTGGAAATTCCCAGACTGGATTTGTGCGGGTATTGTTATTGGGTTATACTATGATTATCGACCAGGGCTGTTCAGTTCTAATTTCCCAACGCTCGCAGCCCCAGTCCCGGGGGCGTCTTGGGGTAGAAAATTACTCCAAAACCAATGCTTTGTGGTCTGGGCTGCCCCCGAGACGGTGGCTGTGAGCACTTTATGTCGAAAACCCGTTAGAACTGAACAGCCCTGGATTATCGACAGAGTTGAACAAAATGCCAAAAGCACGAGGTGCCAGATAGAGCAAAGTTACTCCCAGGATACACCGATCATCGAGTGGGCGCTGTCCGCCCACTTTCTGGAACATACTCTTGGATTGTTCTGGGATTGACTCGGAAACAGGAGGACTGGTAATGGATGAAAAGAAACGGGTCTTGATTATTGACGACGAGATGCTTATTCGTCGTGCCCTGGCCGACTATTTGACCGAAAGTGGTTATGAGACCGTTATGGCATCCAATGGCATTGAGGGGTTGACCATAGCCCGTTCGCAGCAGTTTCACGCTGTCTTGGTAGACTTGCGTATGCCTCAAGTGGATGGTATGGAAGTCATCACTACCCTACACGCTGAACAGCCCGAGTTGCCCGTAGTCGTTGTCTCTGGCACGGGTGTGCTGAACGATGCTATTGAGGCGATGCGGCGGGGTGCGTCGGACTATATCACCAAACCCGTCATCGACATTGACGAAATCGCGGTCGTTGTTGAGCGGGTGATGGAAAAAGCGCGTCTGGTCGCAGAGCGCGATCAGTACCAATGCGAACTGGAACAACTCAACCGCTCTCTAGAAGCCGAAGTGGCCCGCCAGACCCAGGATTTACGAGGGCAAAATCGCAGGTTAATGGCCCTCAACCGTGTGTCAATTGCCATCAGCGAACCACTAGACTTGGATACTATGCTTAACCGCGCCATCGATTCCGCCGTGGCTGCTATTGAGGCCGATGGCGGAATCGTACAACTGCGCAATCCAGCAACAGACCAACTGGTAGTTGCAGCCGCGCGTGGAATACCCAAACCCTATCTCTCGTCGGCGCAGGCCATCCTGCTAGGACAGGGCATTGTGGGGCAGGTAGTCGAGAGCGGACGGCCTCAAGGTGGAAGTGATTTCAGCAACGATCCCTGGTTGGCGTCTCTGGGTGAGATGGCCGGGTTTCATTCGTTTTTGTGCGTGCCGTTGAGAGCAGGGGATGAAATTACATCGTTTGCCGAGTCGGACAAAAAACACTCGATTGTGGGTGCCCTGGGGATTGTTATACAAGACGAGTATGAATTTGGATCTCACGAGGTCGAACTATTGGCCAACATTGGCAACCAGATTGGCGTCGCCCTCGCTCGGGCGCAATACGCCGTTGATTTGGAGCGGGCCAACGTCCGGCTGGAGCGAGCCAACGCCGATCTACGCCGCCTCGACACATTGCGCGAGCAATTTATCCAGAACGTGGCTCACGAATTGCGCACTCCCCTAGCTTTGGCTCACGGGTATATCGAAATGTTGACACAGGGTGGCCTAAGTCATGAGGAACACCAGATAGCCCTGGATGTGGCCTCCCGGCGCGTACAAGCGCTGGTAGATATTGTCAAATCCATCACCACTTTGCAAGACCTGGATAGCCAACCTTTGCGCATCGAACCGGTTGCTCCATCCGAGTTGTTTCAGACGGCGTGCCAGATGGTGGCTCAACGTGCCTCAAATGCCGATATCGAATTGCGTGATACGTGTCCTCCGAGCGCTCCAGCTTTTCCCGGCGACTTTACCCGGCTGGCACAGGCATTGCACCAACTATTGGATAATGCTTGCAAATTCTCGCCCGAAGGGAGCAGGGTTACTATTTCCATCGAGATAACAAAGAACGCGACAATTATCTCTGTCAGTGATCAAGGTATCGGTATTCCTTCCGAAGAGCACGCCTACATCTTTGATCGTTTCTACCAGGTGGACGGCAGCACCACCCGACGCTACGGAGGTACTGGATTGGGACTAGCGATTGCCAAAGAGATCATCGAGGCCCATGGCGGGCAAATCACAGTGGAAAGTGCCGTGGGCGAGGGCAGTTGCTTTTCAATTTGGTTACCTTTCGGGGGATTAACGGACGATTAGGAATAGCGTACGTTAGTGGGGCAAAGCACGCTATGGCTCAATCAAAAGATAGTGCTATGTGGAAAAAAGCACTCGGAGTTTATCTGACAATTTACATCTTGGGAATCATGGCCCTGATAGTGAATGGCGCAATTACGGATATAAGAGATGGTGAATTTTATCCAGGCGGTCTCGTTTACTTGGGTTACAAACAGGGCTGTTCAGTTCTAGCTTTCCAAGGCTCTAGCCCTCGTCCCGAGGGCGATTTGGGGTAGAAAATTACTCACAAGTCGATGTTTTGTTGCATGGGTCGCCCCCGGGACGAGGGCTGTGAGCGATCTGTACCAAAAGATCGTTAGAACTGAACAGCCCTGGGGTTACAAAAGAGTGTTTGCTAAAGTATAATGTGAGAAACCGTAGCAAACCTACTCAACGGGCAGCAGCGGCTCGCACCACAACAGTGCCAGCGCGCTCTGCCCGTCTCTGATTTCACCTCGACGCGCCATCGTCAATGCCTCAGCTACTGGCGTTGGTTTTACCTCGATAAGTTCAGTTGTTTCTCGCGCGCTTTGCTCTATTTGCACCCCGGTTGCCAGCAAGACATTGATTCTCAGGTTGCTGACACTACTCGCAGCGAAAAAGTGCCCGACGTATTCGAGTGCTTTTGCCGTGCCGCCAATCTCTTCCGCCAACTCTCGTCGTGCTGCTGCTTCCAGGTCCTCACCGTCGTCCACTGCCCCAGCGGGAATCTCCCATAGCCACTCTCCTACTGGATGGCGGTACTGGTGTATCAGTACGACTTTTCCCTCGTCAGTCACCGGCACGATGAATACTGCCCCTGGATGCTCTTGATAGGTATATGTAATTTCGTCGCCCGTGTGGATGCGTACCCGATCTTGGCGCAGATTGTACCATTTGCTTTCCCATAGCAGGGTCGTAGCCGACGTTTGCCAGGGCTTGTCCGCTTTGCTCATTAATATTTTTTCACGATGGACCGGTAGATTGCTGGCTGACGACATTGTAGTGTCTGTGTCTCTTCTCGATGTTGCCGCACCTCGTCCAAATCAATCCGGGCCAAAGCATAGCCTTCGGTCGGCTCGTCTGCGCTGGCATAGACCTTTCCATCGGGGCCAACGATGCCGCTCTGGCCACAAAAGGTATATGAAGGTTCCTCACCCACTCGATTGGCGGCTGCCACAAAGACGCTGTTTTCATAAGCCCGTGACAGCAGGTAAACGCGCCATTCATCAGCATGCGGATCTTCCCAGTTGGCACACACGATCAACAACTCGGCACCTTCCAACGCCATGCTGCGCGCGACTTCGGGAAAGGCCAGGTCCCATCCAATCATCATTCCGACGATGCCAAAGGGGGTCTCAAAGCAATTGATCCGGTAGCCAGGACGGAATGCGATACGTTCCTCACCCCGCAGGTGTGTCTTGTGGTACGTGCCGATGAGGTCTCCGTCAGAACCGATCAGAATGGCCGTATTGTAAAGAATAGACTCGACTTTTTCCTTGCTGACCATCCCAAAAGCGACGTGCACGCCCAACTCGCTCGCCCGTTGGGCGATGAGGTTGACCGTGGGGCCGGGGATACGTTGGGCCATATCTGGAAAACGAGGCCCCATCTCGTAGCCAGTCGTGATCAGTTCCGGGAAAATGATCAGGTCGACCGGCTGCTCGGTCGCGATACGGGTGATGAATTCGCTCATCTTGATCAGGTTCTCTTCCATCTGGCCCGGTTCGGGCTTCATTTGAACTGTGGCAACGGTAATTTCGCGCATAGTGAATATCCTCCTATATAATTAGGGTTATAGCTGCAATTCGAAAATCTCAAGTTCTTTATCTTGACGTTCATAACCGGCTGTTTCAACGGCTGCGATCAATGTGGGTTCGTTCACAGGCTTGAGGCGTACCTCAACACAATCAAGCTGTGTCGCCAATCCCCGCAGCCCCTTTAGAATCGTGGGCAATGTTCCCTCTCCACCATCCACGTGACCAATGCTGACTGCTCCATCCCCCACCCAGCAGACCAACGCCAGGGCCGACAATTTCTCGTCCACGTACAAGCCCCAGACATCGCCAGACGTCAGGTGATCCGCCAGCCGCTCGCGGGTCAGGTTTTTCCAGGTCCAGTGATCTTCGTACAGACCGCCAGATGCCTCATAGCGGGGAGTGTTGGGAATCAGTTCCCATGCAATTTCCAGATTTGTCTTGTCTAGTTGACGTAGGGGGGGCGCGTCGGTGATGGGGACGGAATCTGCTCGATAACGTTGGCAAGTGGCCAGATGACAGAAACCATCACGAGTAGCGATATGACGGACGGACTCGTTTTCAGAACTGGTCCCAAAACGCAACGTGCCCTGGCCGACCTCGCGAGCTTTTTCGACCAAGTGGGCGTGCAACTTGCTGCTAATTCCTCGTCCTCGGTAAGCGGGAGCCACTCGCAACCCTTCCATCCACCACTCGTCGTCTGCCAGACGGCTAAGCTTGGCGATCCCGACAATTTGGCCCACCAACTCGGCCACGATCAGTTCACCGTGGGGATCAGCCAGCCAAGCGTCCCACACCTGGGGGATATAGTCATCGCCCTCCCAGATCTGAGCGGAAACCGCTTCCACGGCGGGTTTGTCCGTCGTTTGCGCCAGCCGGATCTGAACTTGCTTTCTTAACTTGGCCTGTTCTCTTCTTTCCTGGACCTTTGCTTGTACCCGGTTCAAAGTTGCTTTACATGCGCGCACAATCACTCCTGGTGGGGGTGGTTCTGCTTCACCTTCTGGCTCGGCAAAGGGGTCGCGGTCATAGAGACGGCAAAAAATGTAATTGCTCGCCACACGCAACGTCGCCAGAACTGGTGCGGCGAGCAGCATGCCCACGATACCGGCCATATTGCCGCCGACGATGATACCAATCAGCACGATCAATGGATGCAGGTTGAGGCTCTCACCCATAATGCGGGGTAAGAGCACGTTCCCCTCGATCTGCTGAATTATGAGATATAATAGGAGCACCAACCCCGCAAAGCCAAGGGGGTTCATTTCCACAAACACGGTGGAGCCTTTGAACAGGGCCACCAATACCGCCGGTATCAACGCAATGATCGGGCCGACATTGGGAATGAACTCGGTCACCCCCGCGATCAAGCCCAGCACCAGCGCATAGGGCAGCCCAACGATGGCGCATACCACAGTCGTAAGGACGACCATCGCCAAACCCATCACCAACTGGCCGCGCAGGAAAGCATTCCACACGTCCGTAATTTGGTGACGGATGTGAACCATGTCCTCGCGATAGTCAGGAGGGGCCAAATCATCGAATTGTTCGGCAAAGCGCGCGGCATCTTTGACCAAGTAAAATGCAACGGTCAAAATGATGATCAACCAAAAGATTCCTGAAGCAACGTTGCGCACAATGTCCACGGTTCCCTCTGCGACTGAGGAGACAAAGGATTGTATTGCGCCAACGAGGTCATCGGATATGGTGCTTAGGTCCAGGGAGTACTGCCATATCTGTACCGGCTCACTGAGAAAGGTATCAATTTCGGTGATGATATTGCTCAGATCATTCTCGACAAAATCTACAATTTCTTGAATGCTCGGAATGGCGCTCACTGGCGCGACTACCGCTCCCAGCATCATTGTGATCAGGACCAGAAAGACAATGTTCGTGGCGCTTCCGTGCGAGATGCGGAGGCGGCTGCTGATAAAGCCAACGATAGAGTGAAGAATAAAGGCCACCAAAAACGCAATCATCAGCGGCGGGATGACGTTGCGGAAACGGTAGAGCGTCATCCCTAACAATACCAACAGCATCAATACAACGGAGCGTTTGGTAAAAGTAGTCCAACGACGGATAGGTTCATTCGTTTCATTCATTGATCAATTACCTCAATCTAGTTCCAAAAAAATAATTGTTTGGCGTAGGAATTTATCTTTGTATCTGCACTATCCACGGAGCCAGCGCCCACACCCGCTCGTGGGCCAGGCTCTGAATCGTGTCGAGTATCGTATACAGACTCTGTGCTCTTTTTTCTACAAAAGGAAACGCTGGGGGCGGCATCGCGTGCCGGGGTGGTTGTATGAGCACGGTGCTATACGTTTGTTCTGGATCGAGACCGGCCAACTCTTTGGCTATGGTCATCGCCGTCTGCAAGTCGCCCAACTCGTCCACTAGGCCGATCTCGCGGGCTTGCGCGCCGGTCCACACCCGCCCGCGGGCGACGTCTTCCACTTGTTCCTCCGTCATCTCGCGCCCCTGCGCCACGCGTGTTTTGAAGAGCGCATAACTTGTACCCAGGTCGCGACGCACTCGTTCTCGTTCTTCCTCACTAAAGGACGTGGTCTCTGAGTAAAGGCCAGCCATCGCGCCCCGCTGCACGGCTTGGCGCCCAATGCCCAGCTTGTCGTACAGATCAGCCAAGGCGAATTTGCCGCTGTAGATACCGATAGAGCCGGTCAGTGTGGTCGGGCGGGCGACGATGCGGCTTGCCGGTGCCGAGACATAGTACCCACCGGATGCGGCTTGCCCACCCATCAGCACAACCACCGGTTTGCGTTCTCGCAGCCGGCGCACCTCGCGCCAGATCAGGTCAGACGCAATCGCGGAACCGCCGGGTGTTTCGACGTGCAAAATCACAGCCGCGATGCGCGCGTCGATCTCGGCGCTGCGCATCGTCTGCACGATGGTCTCTGCACCGGCTTGTGTTTCGATGGGGATCGGCAACGGGATCGGCACTGGCATAGGGACGCGACGACTGCGACCTGGCACAATCGTTCCCTCCAACGAAACAATACCGATGCGCTGGCGTGTTGTCCACTTGATCGGTGTGCGGAGCCGACGGGCAGCTTGCCGCCAGGGGATCAGTGAGATGGTAGCATCGTCGTCTGGGGCAAGGTACGCGGCCAGTTCGTCTTCATACAATACTGCATCGGCCAGGCCAGTTTCGACTGCCTCGGTGGCTGTGAGCGGCATCGCGTCGATCAACTCGCGCACCCGTGTCTCATCAAGCTCTCGTCCTTCGGCAATAGCGGACACAATCCCGTCGTAGATCGAGTCAAGGATGCCGTCCAGCATCTCTTGATGCGGTTCGCTCATTGTCGAGCGACGAAAAGCGTCGGGTGCGACCTTGTATTCAGCAATAGCCTCAAAGTTGGCCTCGATTCCCGCCAGCGACAGCGCGTCCTTGAGAAATGTTGCTTCAAGACGCAATCCCAGCGCAAATAGCCGTCCTACCTGTGGAAAAACAATCTCGTCGCAGGCTGAGGCCAGGTAATACTCATGGGTTCCGGCGGTGGGCAGCCATGCGATTAGCCGTTTGCCCTTGTCACGCAGGTCGAAAAGTAGACGGCGCAGACTGTAGAGCGTGGATAGCCCAGTCTGAAGCGTACCAAAGCGCAGCACTACAGTCTGCACACGTGAATCGTTGCCGATAATGTCCAGCGTCCTCCGCATATCAACCAAACTGGCCTTTGGGGGAAAAAGTGGCAGCAGACCAAGTGGAAAAGGCAGTGGATCTTGCTGAGGCGGCAACTCTGGATAAGAACCTTGGATGGGCAAGACGATGCAGTCAAGCCCTTTGTGGCGCATAGAACGCCAAAGGTTGCGAATGGTCAATAGGGTGTTGCGCGGAATATCGCCTAGTCTCATTTTCATCGTGTTGTTTTTTGATTTGCTAACAGTTCGGGCAATCCATTGGGATACAATGGCGGACCACCTGCCAGAAACTTGTGCCAAGGCATCCAATACGCTGTCAAAACCTGTCCCCCCTCGTTCACCTCGATAGCTTTTCGCTCATAGAAGGATGGATCGGACAGAGTTGCTTCGTAGAGCAGGACGATTTCGTGCCCCTGTTTTCCTTGATACGTAAAGATGTTCTCCATAGTTACCAGATAGCGTATCTCGACGAGTTCGACGTTCAATTCCTCGCGGAATTCTCGCCGAACAGCCTCGTGCCCGTGCTCTCCAAACTCGATGCAGCCGCCAAGAGGCCTGTAAAAGATATCACCCTTGACAGAGTCATAGAATTTACAAACCAGCAATTCATCGCCGCGCCAGATGATGCCCAATGCCAATGGTCGGATGCGTGTTGGGTCCATAGTATCGCTTTTGCTGCGTTCGTCATACCAGCCGCAGGCTTGGCACGACGTCGAGATCCCATCCGGCCCGTTCGCCGGCGATGAAACGTTGGTATGCACACGCGCCCACCATCGCGGCGTTATCAGTGCAGAGGGCAAGTGGCGAATAGTGTACCGGCACGCCGGCCCGCTCGACGGCTGTCTCTCGCAGCGATTGGTTGGCCGAGACGCCGCCGCAGAGCAAGAGCGCTGTCACACCAAATTCCTCTGCTGCCCACGCGGCCTTGGCCGATAGGACGTCTACTACCGCCTCCTGAAAGCTAGCCGCCAGATTTGCCAGCACGTGGCCTTTGGGTGGATCGCTATAGGTTTCTACCACGCGCAGTACGGCAGTCTTGAGCCCACTAAAGCTAAAATCATAGCTGTCGTCCAGCCAGGCACGGGGAAAGCGAAAAGCGGTCGGAACACCGTCTTTGGCCGATTTCTGAATCGCCGGTCCACCGGGATAAGATAGCCCCAGCAGCCGCCCGACCTTGTCGAACGCTTCGCCCGCAGCGTCGTCGAGAGTGCCGCCCAGGTACTCGTATTGGGCATGGTCGCGTATCAAGATCAGCTCGGAATGTCCACCAGAGACGATGAGGGCTATCAGGGGGAATTCCAACTCCTCCGAGGGACTACCTTCGCCCTCTACCTCCAGCCAGTGCGCGTAAATATGGGCCTCTAGGTGGTTGACCCCTACCAACGGCAAATTGCGTCCCAGGGCAAGCCCCTTGGCGACGTTGACGCCCACCAAGAGCGAGCCTGCCAGTCCTGGCCCATGGGTCACAGCCACAGCGTTCAAATCGTCAAAGCCCAGATGTGCTTCTTGCATCGCCTGTTCGATCACGGGCACGACGGCCTCGATGTGAGCGCGGGAGGCGATCTCGGGAAAGATGCCGCCGTATTGGGCATGCAAGTCGGTTTGCGAGGCGACGACGTTGGAAAGGATATGCCGTCCATCTTCGATCACAGCGGCAGCGGTCTCGTCGCATGATGTTTCGATAGCCAGAATACGCGTCATTATACCTCTATCACCAACTCTTTGGGAAAGTCGGTCAAGTTATGGATTGCGCCGTCGGGAGCGATCCAGATCACGTCCTCGATACGTATGCCATAGCCGCGCTCGGGATAATAAAGCCCCGGCTCAACGGTAAAGACGTGACCAGGTTGCAGTACGTCGGTGTTGGTAGGCACGTTGCCAAAAGACGGTTCTTCGTGGACCGCCAGCCCCAGTCCGTGGCCGATAGAGTGGACATAGCCCTCCTCGGTCTTGGGGTCGCTGGCGACGGTGGCATATCCACGGCTTTCAAAGAACTCGCACGTCATCTGCTGGTAGCTCCGCGCTTCTTCACCTACCGCATAAGCTGCCACTAGTTTCTCCACGCAGTCGTAAACATCCTGGTAGGCTTTTTCGACCGCTGGCGGGGCATAGCCCAGGCAAAAGGTGCGCGTCATGTCGAAAAAGTAGCCGCCGCCAGCCTCACAAGGAAAGATATCATAAACGATGGTCTTGCCCAGCGCAATCACGTCTTCCGCGCGGCCTTTGCTGTGAGGCACGCCTGCGTCCCCCCCGATCGCAAAGATAAAACCCTCTGGATCTTCTAGTTCCTGTTCAGCGATAAAACGATTGATTTCTTTGTGTACCCGCCCAATGGTCAGAGCGGTTCCATCCGTCTGAATCAATACCTCGTCCTTTACCCGATGCGACTTGAGGAACTCGACGGTGCAGTTCACAATCTCACAAGTGCGCCGGCCGATCTCGCGGATGCGTTCGGCCTCGTCGGCGTCTTTGGTAGCGCGGGCAGCGTCAATCAATGTGATGTCAAAATCACCATAGACCTCAACATTCTCCAATTGTGCATTCAGCGCGTTGAGCATTTTCCAAGAACGACCCAGGTCTCCATTCCCGTAGAAACCTACTTTGCCGCTCACGCCCAGGTCGGCAAATATTCGGCGGTACAGCTCGACGACGGCAGTCAGCCTATCACCCGTTTGGCGGATGATGCTCATAAAATCATATTTATTCATGCTCACAGTGACGAGACCGCTGGCTGCAGCTCCTTGCCGTTCAATCGGTGAGTGTACGAGTACCGGCTTTTCGCCTCGTTTTTTGATGACGTATCCACCTAAAACATCTGCGCCGTTGACCATATAGTACATCGCCGGGTTGCCGTACAGCTTCCCAGTGATGACGGCTGCGTCCAGTTCGCGTTCTTCCATTAGGCGATCCAGATCTTGTTTCAATAGAGTACCTCCTCGTATGTTTGCTTTTGCCACGAATAAAGAGCAGAAAATTAGCGACCAGATAAAAAAGCGTTTGGTGCCAAGTCCTAGAACGGAATGGAATCAGACGAATCACTCTCGCCGTCCAGTTCCTCAAAATCGACGAATTCGTCAAAGTATTCTTCTTCCCAATCTTCTTCTACCCACTCGAATGCGATCAGGATTTCCAGGTATTTCTGGGCCTTGTCGCCTAGGTCGGCCTCCATTTCTGTGACCATTGCATGGTGGTAAGCGGTGTTTTTGGCCGCCTCTGCCAGTTCGTGCTCCGCCATCATCACCAGGTCGTGGGCCACACTCTCGGTGGTTTTCCAGTTCTCCTGTGCTTGAGAATCCGTGATTTTGGCCCCGACGCGTTGTGTGATTTCATACTCGTAGCGGGCGCGGGCCACGTTGCGTTCCAGTTCGGCAGTGCATTCTTCTGCGTCAACCAACAGACGTTTGTGGCGGACGTACACCTGTCCGCGTACCCACAGGTCCTCATCGTCCAGATCGGTTAACTCGTACAAGGTCTCTTTAGATTCAGTCGACATCTCATCCTCCTTTGGGTGCTCGCTCCATCACTTGTCTGACCATCTTTAGCAACTCTTTTTCTTCTTCTATCAACACCGTGCGCGGGTCAAACATCAATTGGTCTTTTTCGATGCGGGTGATGACCGGCGACTCGGTGGCCCGTAACGCAGCGGCTACTTGGTCGGGGTGTGCGGTTGGCAGCGCGACCAGCCTGGTCGGCAGTGTCTCACCTGGCAGACTACCGCCACCCACAGTCGACTCGCCATCCACGATCTCTACGGCGATACCGGCACGTCGCAGGGTGCGCCGCCACCGGCGCGCCTGTCGTTCGATCTCGTCCAGAGGTGCGGCAATCATTCGCCAGATCGGGATTTGCATAGTGGCATCGTCTTTTGCATAAGGGAGCAGCGTCGCTTGCAACCCGGCCAGGCATAATTTATCAGCTCGCAGCGCGCGGGCCAGCGGGTGGCGTTTGAGCGGATCAACATACTTGGATTGCCCGACAATGATGCCAGCCTGCGGGCCACCCAGCAGCTTGTCTCCGCTAAAGCAGACCACTGCCGCGCCGGCCTCCACGCTCTCCTGAATAGTCGGCTCGTGGGTCATGCCGAACTGAGCCGTGTCGATCAGTGTGCCACTGCCCAGATCGTCCACCACGGGCAAGTCGTGCGCTGCGCTCAGCGCAACCAACTCGGCGATCTCTGGTTCGGTAGTGAAACCAATGATATGGAAATTCGAGTGGTGCGCGCGCAAGATCAGTGCGACGTCCTCGTGCGCCTCCAGCGCCGCCTCATAGTCGCGCAGGTGGGTGCGATTGGTCGTGCCGACCTCGATCAATCGAGTCCCGCTTTGGGCCATTACGTCGGGGATGCGAAAGCCGCCGCCGATCTCGACCAATTGTCCGCGAGAGATGATGGCGCTTTGGTCGCGTGCCAATCCGGTCAGAGCTAAGAACACCGCCCCAGCATTGTTGTTGACCACCAGTGCGGCCTCGGCCCCAGTCAGTTGGCACAACAACTGCTCGGCGTGGATTGTACGGTGCCCGCGCTTTCCAGATTGCAGATCGTACTCTAGCGTAGAGTAACTGGAACTGACCATCGCCATTGCCGCCCGTGCAGCGGCAGAGAGAGGGGCACGCCCCAAGTTGGTGTGAATTATGACGCCGGTGGCGTTGATGACCGGGCGTAGTGTAGGGGCCAACTGCTTTTGCAGGTAGCTGTCTGCTTGCGCGATGATGGTTGCGGCGGTTGGTACATCCGCCCCGCTGCGTACCTCGTCGCGCACCGCGTCGAACGTTGCGCGCAGGGCATCCACCGTCTGACGATGTCCATAAGCGGCGATCAGCGTTTGTACGGCCTCCTCACCCAGCAACCGGTCCACGCTGGGGAGTTGACGCAGTTTGATCATTTGGTCATTGGTCATTGGTCACTCTCCTGAGCCGTATTATACTCCAAAATAGGGCAGAAGGGCAAGAGAAAAAGACAGTTGCTTGTTGCACACATCTGCGGTACAATTCCGCTCTGTTTAATTTATCACCAGAACTACCAAGGGAGTGGAATTTTTATGCGCACTGATTTACACATTCACACCATTGCCTCTGACGGTTGTTGGACGCCAGAGCGCGTCTGTGTCGAGGTTCAAGCTCGGAACATTGGCCTCTTTGCTGTTGCCGATCACGATTCTGTGGCCAGCCTATCCTCGGCCAAAGCGCTAGCCCAAGAAGCGGGGTTGGCATTTCTAAACGCCGTCGAGATCAGTTCTCTTTTGGGACAAGAGATCTTTCACATATTGGCCTACGGTTTCGATCCGAATCATCCGGCCATGGCTCTTTTGTTGCGAGAGAATCAGACCAAATTGAACCAGTTCAACGAGGACATTTTGCATCATCTTGTGGCTGCTGAGTATGAAATCGATTTGGATAATTATGCAAGCTACCAATACGATCCCACGCGAGGAGGTTGGAAGGTGCTCAACTTTTTAATTGACTGTGGGTTATGCACCGATGTGAATGACTATTTTCGCAACCTCATAGCCAAGTTACCCGTGATATGGCCTTTATTCCCCCACCCTGCTCAAGCCATAGCCGCTATCCGAGAGGCTGGGGGCGTGCCCATTATGGCTCATCCTGGTGCCAGTATGCGGCGTGAGGGCATTTCTGAGGAAAAGCTGAATCGTTTCCTCGACTTTGGTATCGCGGGGCTAGAGTGTTATTCCAATTACCACGATGAGGCAATGACTCGCTTTTTCCTGGACTGGTGCGCTCGCTACGACTTGCTTATCACCGGAGGGTCTGATTGTCACGGTGGGTTCGTTGGGCGCGAGTTGGGTATTCCCATCGTGGATACCGCCGACCTGCGGCTGGGAAAACTGACAGAACATATAATCGGCGTAGGAACGAGATCTCCCCATCCTACAATTGAACTTGTTTCAACGGGGCAGGCATAAACAGCAAGATAAAGATCACCAATACCAACAGCCCCAGGACAATCCGCCGCCGGTCTAGTACAGTCACGTCGTTGAGCGGCGGTGGGTGATGTGGGTTAAAGAACATGTTCATAAATCCCCACGTCAACCAAATGCCGCCAGCCTGATTACCGCTCACAAGCAGCCAACCTCCCCAGGCGATCATCGCAATGACGGCAATGCGGCTCAAGGTCTGTGCTCGACGGCCTCCCAACAGTGCATAACTGACGTGTCCACCATCCAACTGCCCCACTGGAACTAGGTTCATCATGGTGAGCCATAGCCCTCCCCAGGCAGCAAAGGCGACTGGGTGTAGCCAGACATCCTCTCCGTTGCTGGGCAGTATCCTGCCGAATATCAAGTATTTGATGCCAAGATAAAGCAGCGAATTACCCTCTTGCAGAACTGTGTCCACACTAACAGGAGGAGGTTGAACATCGGAAAGCAAAAGTCCTAGAACCAACAAAGGAATGGCGACTATCAAACCGCCTAGGGGACCAGCGGCGCCAATATCAAGCAAAGCCTTTCTGTCGCGCGTCGGCTTGCGTTGCACAATGACTGCCCCCATCGTTCCAAAAATGTTGGGGAATGGGATAAAATATGGCAGGCTGGTTGGCGAACCGTGCCGTCGAGCGACAAAATAATGGCTCAGTTCGTGGGTCAACAGAATACTCATCAACGTACCGGCAAAGGGCAGCCCCTTCCACAGGAGACGTGGATTCAGAGGCAGCATCATCACCTCCGCATCTGCAAGACCTTGAACCATCTGCGGATCCAGTTCCCCCAGAGCACCAATGTAAAGGATACTAAAAAGCGTAACCAGGAACAATACCACGTTGACCCACGCCTTGCCCGGCTCGCGGTTGAATTCGCCTTTGACAGCAACGATCTCGTGTCCTCCACCCTGCGCGTTATTGAGCATCGCAGTGTAGCCAAGGGAAGCGAGCTGCTCAGTGATGTGTTCAAAGGCTGCTTCTGTGTCACCGTCTATTTGACCTCGAAAGGCAATGACCTCGTCCGGGGGGTTCTGTATGATGTGACTGTCAACGCGCATAAAGTCTGTCAACTCTCGTCGCAATTGGGCCACGACGATCAATTGCTTGGAGGCCGCAGATTCGGTGGATTGGTTTTCTGTGATTTCTTGTTCGTCTTGATTCATAAATGGTTTGCTCCCCTGTCTTTGTGCGCTGGATTATACCGTATAAGTATGTCGTAATCACTAGAACATATAGTGGTGACATCAAGCATCCTGGCCCGACGGAGATCCACGTGGCCCATGTTACTATTCGTCACCACTAAATGGGGTATTTTCTTGCCAAATTACATTTTACCATACCTTGATCATGGCAACAAACCGCGGTAGTGGCCTATTGAAATGCGGATAATTGACGGGGGAGAGAAGATATGGCTGCCAAGAAACAGCTTTTTGAGAAAGGCCCAAAACCCCGCCCCTGCTGTTTCTCGCAAAATGAAGAACGCTGAAGGGGTTTTGGGCGCTATCAAGGTCAAAAGAGATATGTTGTTACTTAACTTTTGCACGAAAATAAAGTAAACGTCGGTATTGTTAATACTGCTGAAAAGATCAAATTTTGTGCTTTCTAACTCGTAACTGAATGCAAAAAGCTCATTTGCTTTGCAAAAAGCGTAACTTTCGTTCAATTTTCGGAAAA
>JAAEPW010000208.1 GCA_024232355.1 Chloroflexota bacterium
CGTCGTGGCGTTGGCGACGGAGGGGGACGAAGAGATCGCGGCCAAAGCCGACCACGTGCTCTACGTCCCGCCGACGCCGCCTTTGCTCTCGCCAGTGGTCAATGTGATTCCGCTGCAATTGTTGGCTTATCATCTGGCGGTACGGCGGGGTTGCGACGTGGATCAGCCGCGTAATTTGGCAAAATCGGTTACGGTGGAATAGGCTATCTTTTGGTCAAATTGTGTTTTTGTGTACAGCGGGAATAAAGTTGTATACTAGGTAATAAAGTTGTATACTGGGTGACTGAGTAATGTTGCGCAACGGTAATAAAGTTGTATACTAAATGGCTGCTCCCAGATGTGTAACGGGAATAAAGTTGTATACCGGGCAGATATTCTCAGGGCAACTTGGGGGCACTTGCAGTTGTTCAAGGTGGTTTGTCGAGTAATTTCTTGCCAAGAGCAGGTGTCCCCATCATCCGGCAATCAATCTTGTACGTTTCCCGCCCGCGAGGTCTGTAACCCGACTGCGAAAACAGTAGGTGTGGTTGGCCGAAACGCGCCTGGTGGACATCTCGGGTGCAACCGCGTTGTCCCGATTGGTTGCATCCGGGGTGGTCGTTGGTCAGGACCGCCGCCTTGCTGGCTCACGTCGCCTGGTCGCCGCTCCTGCTGCATGCCCTATCTGGTGTAGTCGCGTCGGATCGCTCGACATGGTCGTTGCCAAAAGACAATGGTTCGCCTAAGAAATGGATGCCAAGAACGCCTGCTATGGCGACCGGTATTACCGACCACGTGTGGACGATGGGCGAGTTTCTGCTCTTTCGAGTTCCACCCTGGCGACAGGATGCGACCCTCGCTAAAGTTGGATACTGGCTGGCAGTGTTGGACCCGGTCCCTGACCGGGTCCAACACTGCTTGGTTATTGTGATGGGTGATTCCTCACCACGAGAGGCAGGTAAATGATGGAAGTGGACACCGTTGTCGTGAGCGCCGATGAGTCAGAACCACCGGTGGCTGTAGCCAAGATAGTGACGGTGTCACTC
>JAAEPW010000209.1 GCA_024232355.1 Chloroflexota bacterium
GTAGAGCCATACTGACCAACAGGTTGGGGGGTGTACCGATGAGAGTGTTCAAGCCGCCCAGGAGCGAGCCAAAGGCGAGGGGGATCAAAAGCTTTGAGGGCGAGCGATTCGTGCGCCGGGCAATGTTCACCACCACCGGCAGCAGCATTGCCGTCACGGCGACATTGTTCATAAAGGCCGACATTGCGCCGCCGATGAGCATGATTACCACGATCAACTGGGCTTCGCTCTGTCCGGCCAGGCGCAATACCTGGCGGCCGATCAGGTTTGCCACGCCGGATCTGGTGAGGCCGCCGCTGAGGACAAACATCGCCCACACGGTGACCACGGCGGGGTTGCTGAAACCCGATATGGCCTCGGTTGGGGTGACAAGCCTGGTCAGGGCCAGGCAGACCAACACCAGCAAGGCCACTGCGTCTACACGCAGCTTTTCGGTGATAAAAAGCACTACCGCGATAGCGAGGATAGTGAGCGTAAGGCCGATTTCAAATGTCATAAACACATTGTCTTTGCCATTCGCTGACAAGAGCCCCCTGTAGCCATGGGGCCTTGTGCCCGTTTTTGCCTGCTTTGGGCTATTTTTCTGCCAACAAGCTTGCTAGACTAGCTCCAACCTAGCCGATCCTGTCGCGCAGATACTCGACCACGAACCGATCAATCATATCTCCCTCACCGGTCCAGCGCTCTTCCAGATTCTCGATGCCGACCAACGTGCCTAGCGCCTTGCGCGTTTGTTCGTCAAAGACACCCGTCACCGGGCCGTCATAGTGTCCGGCTCGTTGCAAAATTCCTTGTAATTCAGACGCCACGCTCGCCAGGGGGATCAGATCATCGGGGTCAACCGCCCCAAAGAAGAGATGGTGCATATCGACCAGCTTTTGCAGTTTGTAGATTGGCTTGGGATCATCATCCACGCGCAGGTCCAGGTAACGGTCGGTATTGCCGCCATAGCCGCCATTCTCCCGCACCACTAACACGCCGGCCGCCTGTCTGCCCCGCTTGTCTCCGCCCGCTTTTTGCCCCGCATCCAGGGCCGCGACTAGCCAGTCGGCCAACTCTCCCGACCCGCCGCGCACCTGCTCAAACCGCTCGGCCATCGCTTCGACGGTGCCCGGAAGCAGAATGTTGCCCTGGCAGGCGTATCCTTCACCAACAACGTGGCCCGCCCATTCGGTACATTCGGCTCCGGTAAAAGAAAACGCCTGCCCCTCTCGGTCTACCATGCCGACCTGGCGCACGGCTATCCCCTCATCGTCACCGGTGAGCACGTGGATCGCATCCTCTGCCGACACACCGTCCTCCATCATCCCTAGCCCTTGGGGACCATAGGCCATGTTGGCGTGCGCCTGGGTGGCAACCACCCCTGCCCCTGCCTGCGCCCACGAGACAACGGCCGCCGCCGCCATAAACTTGGACTGGACGGCCACGCCCCATTCTTTGCGACCAGGATCGTAAGCAACGATGGAAAAAGTCGCTATTGTTTGCATTTTGTTTCCTCCTAATTGGGTGTTCAAAAATGACTTTTTGATTTTGGCTTGCAGTTCCCACATAAAATCAAAAGAGTGTAATGTTGTTTCTGAACAACGCCACAAGAGCGCGCCAAAGCGCGTACTGCGAACATCCCCTCGTGACTATAGTGAGGCCCACTTTTCTACTTGCTCGTGATGCTGTGACCATGCCTCCCAACTCGCTCTGGCCCACTCTTTTACCAACTGTTCGTGTTCGGCCAGATCTTTTGCACGATTCACGTCGATGACCGTCATCGTCCCCATCGACGTTGGAGGCTGCAGCCACACGAAATTCTCACGGTGTGATGTCGCTCTCTGAAGGACCCACGTGGCCTTTTGGGACTCGTAGCCGCGTTCCAACACAAAATAGAGACCGAGCAAGTGCACGACCACTGACTGGATCGACTTGCGGGACGGCGTTCCCGGATGTTGGACGGCATAAGCATCCACCGTCAAACGATGCACCTTCGGATAGCCATATTCGCCATACTCTTTGGCCAGAATTTCCCCGAAAATTGCCCAGCAGCCCGGCAACGCGCCAATATACGCGTGTGTGGGACCGTCAATATCGGGCACCAATGCGCCACATCCGACGCATTTGATCAGTTTCTCTGAACCCATGATATTCGAGGTCGGTATCATTTCAATAGTCCGGGGCTTTCCCGACGTAGCCGCGCTTGCGAGGTATAGAAACCTCGGCTGCGTTGTCCCGACTTTGAAAAAGTCCAAAGATCACTCCTGCTCTATCTTTTCGCTCAAACGAACTATATCCACCGGCGCATCCTGGGCCAGCAGCGCCAGAGTCGCATCCAACACTCGCCGCTGTTGGGCCGCGTCACCAGGCCGCCCCAACGTCGCCCCGCGCGACAACTTGGTGATGGTCGCTCGCGGCGGCGCTGTGGGTCGCGTCCTGCCCGGTGACCAACTTGTCAGTGTTGTAGCAATCCCATTTTCCTCCAGCGTTCGCGCGATCAGTCCAACGGACTGACAGCACAGCGGTCAGGCCGGAACGAGCAGGGCAGCACGAACCTGCTCTCTTTGTGCAACCTGGAGAATGGGCGGGATCATTTCGTCTACCACCCGTGACACGTCGGGCTGGTAGCCCATAAAGCTGACTGCCGAGGGAGCCAGTTCGCCAATCACCCCTTCGGCCACCAGATCGTTCAGGTGGCGCAACGGAATCAAAACCTGCAAGTCTTGATTGACGGCCGTGTGATCATAGTGATTGTGGGCAAAAGTCAATTGCTCTGACGACGTGGACGTCGGAAACGAGCGAATCGTATAATCGCCCAGCGGATGATCAGCGTCAAAAGGTTCTTGCTCCGCTGTCAAGTAGCCGCCCGCCGACGAAATCAACATCAAGCGGCTGGCGCTCAAGTCAACTCCCGGCCCGGCTGGCGCGATTTTATTTTTAAGAAGCGGGTAAAGGTCCCAGTCAAATGTGCCCGTTCGTTCGTAATGGCCAAGCCAACCCTCGCGAAAACTGGTCACCCACTCTTTTCGGTTCTCTAATATATCCATAATTCTCCAATGCTGTCGGAAACCTTGTAGTATAGGGCCTTGTGCCCGTTTTTTGCTGTTTTGATCCGCCCACGAGGGGCTAGGCTACATCCAGGTTTGGGATGCCGCCTCGTACGCCGTACGATCTATGCTGTATTGATAACAGTCCATTCCAAAGTATTCGGCTCGTTTTTTTCGCGTCAGCCCCAGCTTTTCCAATGCCCGCTGAGATGCTCCGTTATCCACGTGCACGATGCCGACGATGCTCTTGACTCCCAACTCGTCGAACCCGTGCCTCACACTGGTCCGGCCCGCTTCTGTGGCAAAGCCCTGTCCCCAGAACTCGCGCCCCAGTATGAAATCGACCTCCACCTCGTCGGTATCCGGCAGATACTGCAACCCGCACCGACCCATCAAATCACCATTCGAGCGGGATTCGACGGCCCACAGTCCATACCCGTACTCTTTCCAATGCTTGAGCAAGCCCAAAACCATTTTCTCGACGCGATCCCGTTCAGGTGGGTCGGTCCTGGGAAAGTAGCGGAGGACATCTTTTCCGATCATGATCTGGTACATGGGGTCGATGTCGTCCTCGGTGAATGGGCGCAGGGTCAAGCGCGGTGTTATTATTGTGGGTATGTTTGTTTTCATTGCCATGTCCTTTTCTGATATAAATGAGCGGCTTGCCAATCCAGGATTTCAAAGAGCCTCTCTCAGGAATTCTAATACCACCTTGCTTGCCTCTTTAGGGTCCAGCAACCAGCCAAAGGGATGAACCCACCCGGGTACCGATACAATCTTGGCATTGTGTGCCAATTTGCTCAATGTTTCCATCGCTGTCTTTTCGTTCTGTGACAGTTCTTCGTCTGGCAGCATCAGTATGGGGCATTTTGTGCGTTTGTAATAGTCCTCAAATCGATATTCAAAATAATGCTTCATATAATCTTCTTTGGCGGGCTTTCTCCAAGCGTGTGTGTATTTTCCCTCATCTATTTTGTAGGCATCGTACCTGTTTACCGCCTCAAAATATTCGTTCCACCAGTCATACTGTACAAATTTCTGTCGACTCTTATCCACCAGCGCGTCCACAGAATCGAACACGGGCTCGGGCGTATTCCGTATCGTCTCTAACCTGCTCGCCACATGTTTGTTGAATGCCGCCTCCGAACCTTCCCAAACCCCACAAGGCCCGTATTCACTGTGCAGCGCGCCCTCGCATACCAACGAGATCGTCTTTTCGGGATAGTTGGCCGCTAAACAAAGCCCTACTTCTGCGCCCAACGAACTCCCAATGATGTGCGCTTGTTCAAGCCCCAAATGCTCCATGACACCGACAACGTCACGGGCCATTTCGTCAATGTGGTACCCTTTTTGTGGCTTGTCCGATTTGCCATGTCCTCTCAAATCGACGAGGATCAAACGGTAATGGTCTTGGAAATAGGGAACAACTCTTTGCCACATCTGCAAGTTTGCGCCGCCAAAATGCAAAAAGACGATCGCATCCCCTTCTCGTTTGTATTCCCGAATCTGTAACCCGATACTGCCAATGTCGACACGCATATCTTGCACGCTCATCTTTACAAAAACTCCTTTTGCCAATGCGGGTACTCTATTGCTTCGTTCAAGATCAATCTGGATTTAACTATCCGTAAATCAGATACTTGGGCTTTTTGTTCGGTATATCAAAATCGTACAACTTTTGCAAACCTGCTTCAGTCAACAGATGTACCTGACGCTCATTCTGGCTGTTGATGTTAAAGACAACATGCGAAAAAGCCCAATCACGTTTGAACCAGGTGATCAAGGTGTCAAGCAGAAACTGGTCCAAACCGTCGGCCAGTCGTGATTGCCGTACCCAAAAGGAAGCGCTGGCTTGGTAATCATTCACAGACGCTAGTTCGCTCTCACCCGCCTTCATATGCTTGAGCATTCCTTCCAAAGGATAAATATAGACGCAACCCAAACACTCGGTCTCTGTCGGATTCATCACGGTAAAGGTAAAAGCGCTCCGTTCGAGATGTTCTTTCTCGTGCCTTTGCAAGTCTTGCAAGTTGTCGGCCTGTGTAAAATCATCGACAGGCCAATCACTTTGTTCCCACACGCGCAACATCTCTTTGCTCGTCATTACTGCATCATAATCCAACTCGACGTCAGTTGCACGCAAGGGGCGCAGGATAAATTCTGCCGTTCTTAGCTCGGAAGGGATTCGAGCATCTTTGGGGTAAAATAGCATGTATTTTTCCTCTCACGTATTATTGTTTGATTTCGTTAACTTTGACATCCAAAATATCTACCACCACTGATTCTCGTTTGTATTCCCAAATCTGTAACCCGATACTGGCAATGTGGACACGTAGATCTTGTATATTTATCTTGACCAAAGCCCCTTCTTTGTTTTGCTGTTGATCCTATTTATTCACTCGTTTTTTGCAGGTCCGGATAGTGTTTGGTCACACATTCTGGGCAATATGTATGTGAAAAAACGGCTTCTGAGTGTTCCATGATATATTTTTCGACAACCTCATAGTACCCTTTATCATTGCGAATCTTTTTGCAGTAGGAACAAATCGGGATGATTCCTCGAAGCGTCGTGACTTCGTCGAGAGCGGCCTCCAGTTCTTCTCTCGCTTTTGTTTCTTGTATCAGTAATACAAACTGCTGTCGGTACGACCGGTCAAGTTGCCAGGACACAAAAATACCCCAAGCATTTGTGAAAAAATAAGCAGCGAGCACGGCAACAGTCTCGTATGTTTCTGCAAGGGTAAGCCTATAGATCCACCAAAGCATGCCGCTGCCTCCAGCAAGCAATAGTGCCGATAGTATTTGCAAGTGGAGTGGAACCGGAAGTAGAATATAAATTCCACAGATGGTCAAAATATCCCACACGATAACAGAGATGTAATTGCTAGGATAGATCGCGTTTATAACGAGCATGTGACACACGATGATCGTTACCCACACAAACACGATTTGGTCAAAGTGCTTGATGTTGGACAGTCGGCGTACGATCCATACAGTCGCAAAAGACACGATTACGACCACGCAGCGAGTGACTATCGATATATAGCGTGTGCCGTCATCTGGCCAAAAGAAAAGATCCAGAATGATAAACCCAATAGTGGCAATCAAGATAAGGGCAACAGCCGCTGTGACCTGAGTTTTGTCGCGTGCGAGCGTCTCCCGCCGGAAGCGATCTTGTAGCTCTGCTGGCTCGAGTTGTGTAAAAATGACGTTGTTCATTGGCATATTTCTCTGAATAAATGATCAGACGTATGGGCTCGAACACTCAAAACACCTGCCACAATTGAGGTACGACTTGTACTGATCGCTCGACTGAAGCTTGGATGAATTGTTCGATACCGCCAACTTGCCCAATCAAGGCCATTACCCCTTTTCTATCATCCTCACCATACTGACGCACGGCATCTATCTCTGCGCGCGTTTTCCCTCGACCTTCCAATAGCTTGGCGTACGACTCGATTGTGCCGCCGTCTAGCGCATACGCTTGGGCAACATCCCACATTCTCTGAAACGCCTCTGTAGGCACGTGCCCGAACACCTCGGGAATCGTGATGTCATTCAACGCCAAATCGATGGCGGGCCAGTCTTGTAACAGATCTCTGCTCAACTTGTTAAAGGTGATTAGCATTACGACTGTTGGCACGGATAAATCATTCCATGTGTTGAGGCCCAGTTTATGCAACAGACGCCAACTCACCTCTATCCAAGCTTCATCTGCTGCCAGATGACAGAGGTATCCTGCAACAAACGCTTGTTCTGGTTTCGATAACGAGTCCCAAGGACGCTGCAATAAAGAATCAAGTTGCCCCAGAAACTTGATGTACCCGCCCCTCGGAGCCCCTTTGCCTGTCAGTTCTACAAAATGCGTTTGCTGCCGCTCTAGGCCATAATAGTTGTTCGCGTCGACCAAGACACAACCCAACAAAAAAGCGCCATAGACCAGAGCACTTGACCGGAGGCTCGGTATTTGTACCGACACACGTTCACCGATGGTCAGATGTGAGATTAAAGCTGCCATTACGTTTCAACTTGAATCGTTCAAAAATAATTTCTGATATTGACTCTTTCCAGGTGATATCGCACAAATTCACTGCCGGACACTTTTTTCTTTAGCCACGAATTAAGGCAACCGTAGGTTGCACCGAATGTGGAGAGAAAAATTTGTGAAATTCGTGCAATTTGTGGCAAAAAAAATCAACAGCTCTCGCTTATATGTGAAAAGTGTCCGGTAGCAAACGCACAAAAAGTATCATGTTGTTCTGAACAACACTTAATTTGCACGCTTTTGCTTGTTCCCATGAGGACAGACGTAGAGGCACAACCCACACACGGCTGTCTCGGCGTCTTTTTCCCTCATCTGGGCAAAGTATCGGTCGCACTTGGCCGCGTCATACCTTGCCTCTCGTGGCTCATCGTGCCTGAATGCCTGCCCAGTGAATGCCCGCACCGGGCAGATCTCTACGCACTGGACACAATCGCCGCATCGCTCATCTAGTCGCTCACCCGTGACCGCCAACGGGGCATCAGTCAGTACCGTCGTCCAGCGCACTCTTGGCCCGGCCTCTGGTGTCACGAGCAGACAGCTCTTGCCTATCCAGCCCAACCCCGCCAAGTGCGCGGCCATTTTGTGAGAGAATACGCCGCAAAGGCCATCGTCGCTCACGCGTTGAGATGCAGGGATTGGCATTGCGTCGTACCCTTGCTTTTGCAAAAAGCCAAACACTTGCGATGCCACCAGGTCAAGTCGTTGATTGACTATGCCATAACCGTGAGACCGATAACTCGCCGCCACGGCGAGCTCTGTGCGTCGTGGCAGTTGGTTCACGATCGAATGCGGAAGCTCGATCCCCATCGAGATGGCGCGCGGATACTCGGCGACCACTGGCCCGCCTTGGGCCAGGATTGCGTCGTGAGCCACGGTCAAATCTGCCACACCAAAGAAATTTATTCCCCAATGCTCAGCAATTTCTTGAATATTTGTTCTCAGATTCATTTATCGACTCTCTCCAAAATCTTTTTCACTTGATGATCAGGTTACCATCATACCCTTGCAAATCATTCAGCATCTCGTGATAGAATTCTGACATTTCTGTTGGCAGATCGTCCATGCCGAAAAAACGGGCATCCAAAGTTTCATCAGTCTCTGTCACAAGCTCTCCAGCCCACTCATTAACCAGGAACTGTATCAGAAATAGATGATAAGGATCGCCAAAGGTGGTCACGATAGGAATTTGCGAATAGATCGCCATCGGGGTGGCCGAGATTACCTCAAGTCCCACTTCTTCTTTGACCTCTCGTTTGAGACAGTCCAAGATAGACTCACCAAGTTCTTGTCCACCGGCCGGCATCGCCCACAGACCGTTGTCTCTTCGACGGATGAATAAAACGCGATCTTCCTGGTCACGAATGACCGCCCTTGCTGCCGTGATGATTACCTCTCGTTTGCCAACGAGTTCACGAAGCTGTCCCACATACGACTCTTTATAGCTTGACATATTCTCCCCAGTTTGATTCTCAATTCTACAAAGTTCACTTGCCTGACACACGCCAGTGTATCCAGGTCAACGATGCCTTGGGCTTTTCCAGTTTTTAACTCGTCCCAAAGCTTACGGTGGAGAATCTCCTAAATCGCACGCGAGTCACAAAATAACCCCAAGCTCCAGGAATTCCATCATGATCTGTTTGGGAGATTTATTTCTCTGGAATTCCCTTGTCTCGATTGATCATGTCATCATTTTTACGTGCTACAAACTATTCAGTTCCCCAATTCTTTTACGACTTGCACGAACGCCCGTCCGGCTTCCTCCACCTGTGTGCTGCTCACATCCAGGTGTGTCACCGCACGGAGCACGGCGTCATCAAAGGGGCCAATGTTGATGCCGCGTTCTTCGAGACGTTCGCCCACATCATAGGCAGAGACGCCCGAGCCTGAGACATCCACGTAAACGATGTTTGTCTCGATGGTCGCAGGGACAAGGCGAACCCCCTCGCATTGTGACACGATCTCCCCAAAGCGACGTGCGTTCTTGTGATCCTCGGCGATCCGGTCTACATGCCATTCAAGAGCGTACAGGCCAGCGGCGGCCAAGATCCCCGCTTGCCGCATCGCGCCGCCCAAGCGATGTTTCCAGCGCCAGGCCTCATCGATGAAACGATGTGAGCCTGCCAGTACGGCACCCACGGGGCAGCCGAGCGCCTTGCTGAGATCGATCCAAACGCTGTCAAAAGGCTCGGCGAACTGGCGCGCCGACACGCCCGATGCCACCACGGCGTTGAAAAGGCGTGCGCCGTCCATGTGCAAGGCGAGATCTCGCGATTTGGCAACCTCCGCCACTTGCCGGATGCTATCCAAAGGCCAGATTGCCCCGCCCCCCAAGTTGGAGGTCTGTTCGATCTCGACCAGGCGCGATCGTGGACTATAGCGATCATCCTCGCGAAGCGCCGCGCGCAGGGTGTCAGCCGTATAGATCCCGCGCTCACCGTTCAATGGATGTATACAAGCGCCCGTGAGGGCAGCAGCCCCCCCGGCTTCAAAGTGGATGATGTGCGAGGTGCGGTCCGCATAGATCTCGTCGCCAGGCCTACAATGCACCAGGACGGCGATCACGTTGCACATGGTGCCAGAAGGCAAAAAGACCGCGGCTTGTTTGCCGAGGATGTCCGCTACCTGAGCGCAGAGCTGGTTGACCGTCGGGTCAAGCCCCTGCTGTTCGTCACCGACCTCGGCCTCTGCCATCGCCTGGCGCATCGCAGGCGTTGGCCGGGTTTGGGTATCGCTATAGAGGTTGATAATGCCTTCTTTCATGTGTGCTCTCCTCCGTTGGTGGTTATCACTCGCTTTTGATATGGTCGTTTACAAAACCACTCATCAAATATTGCAGTTTTTTGCTCAAAGTCTTGTGCTCGAGTGGCAACCTTTTACGTTGCGGCCTGATTCAACACACTGATAAATCTTTGATATATTTCTTCAGCATGTTCTGGAGTGTCGCCGATAGCCGTCAAACCCAGCTTGCCCAGCGTTGATACGCCGCTAATCATATGCAGCACCACGCCAGTATGGCTGGTGTGGTCAAAATGCAAACGATGGTTGCTGACAATGTCAAACAAGTCTGCAGACGTAAGCCGTTTATAGGTCGGGGATTTCAAGGTGTCTGTGGCCACATAGTATTTGGCAAGACCTTGTGCGGTTTTAAACACACCACTATTGGCATAAAATTTACCACCTGTTAGAAACAGCAATGTCAGGAAGGGGTGGGTAGTGCCCCCCTTGCGTAGATTGACTTCAATAGCATATGGATTCCAGTTGCCGTGAACGTCACGCACCACAATAAAATCCAGAGCAAAGCGCCCAACAATCCCTTCTCGCGCAAAACGTTTGCCCACTTTTTCGGCTTCGTGCATAATCATCGGACCATATTCCAGGTTGGCCGGGAAACGTGCCCCCATGTAGACTTGTCCGCTGGGGCCTCCCAGTATTTGGTCGTGGGTAGAAAGTAGCTCTACATCTCCTAATGGCGTCACGCGCAATTGAGCGCTTGGGCTGAATATCTCTTCACCGCTGATCAGTTCTTCGACAATCCCCCCTTTTATCTCAAGCTGTTCCATATACCAATCGTACTCGGCATCGGCAAGTTCAAACTGCATCTCTTTCAATCGATTTTCCAGATCGGACTTTTCGTTACTAGTGCCTGGGTTTGGTAAACCAACCAAGTCCAATGTGGCATTCCCATACCCAGAAACACCCTCATTATGCTTGACGATCACTTTTTCGATGGAGGGTTTTTGAGCGCGCATCTGACATAGCGCTTGTACCAGATCATCTTTGCTGGACAGGTCCTCAGTTCCCAGTGGATGCTGGACACCTTCCTCCGCAAAGATTCGGCGGCAGCCGCTTTTTGTACCAAATGCAAAGTATCGCGGATCTGCTGCATACATGGGGATACCAAGCTGGACGGCAAAATCGCGCTCAAGGTCGGTTGTTAGGAACGGCACCAGATGGGCCATATTCAGATCTGGGATGCGGTTGCGTATCTGTTCAATCAACCGGGGGCGCTCGAGAACTTTGTGAACCAAGGGACGATCGGATGTGTCTTGTGGCGAGATCAGGAAAAGTCTCCGACGCGCGTTGCTGATACTGACACTGGGCAAAACATCCAGGTAATAGTCAATGATCTCGGTGGGGATGGGTACTGAAGTTAAATAAATCAAACGGATATGCGGCTGCCGCAACAAAAAAAGCATAAACAACATGCGCTCTTCGTACGCTTGCTGTGAAGAGAAATCTAGTTTGATGTCCACAGTAAGCGAAGGCAGCACAACCAGTGTATTTTCTTCCTCAAGAATATGGCTGCCAGGATCAGAGCGTCCAATCTGCTCCCAAAGAGGAATCAATTTTTGTTGTAATTCATCAAACTGTGTGTACAGTACAGCTTGTTTCTTTTTGTTGTATTCTGTTTTCATAGCAATCCTTTCGACAAGATATGCAAACGCAGATAAACCACCACGATTGATGCTTGACAATGAAGGGGTTAGAGCATCAAGCTGACACCGTGTTATTTTACCCTATCCTGGTTACAAGCGCAATAAGACCACGCTCTGGAAACCGAGAAAATCTTGACAAAAGATCCTGTTCGCGTTGTTCTATTTGATGATTGGGTTATGGTCAGGCACGGGGTGCTAGTGGTGCAATTCTTGGAGAAAGCATTGTGGACTTGCATCTACCAGGCATCGATTTTCGTTGCTCAACAATTACGCCATCCTGAAGAACGAATATAACGTCACTCTTTTCGGCCACTTGCATATCGTGGGTCACTTGAATAATGGTCGTGTTTTCTTCCTCGTTGATTTTTCTCATAAAGTCAACGATTTTTATCCCCGTTTGTGTATCCAAGTTGCCAGTGGGTTCATCGGCCAGGATCAACGCCGGGCTTTTGATCATGGCTCTAGCAATAGCCACTCTCTGCCTTTCACCCCCAGAGAGTTCCGAAGGATAGTGCTGGTGGCGATCAGCAAGCCCCACCTTACTCAACCAAAGTTCGGCTCTCTTTGAGGCGGTCTTTTTGCTGACCCCCAAAAACCTCAGAGCAATGGACACGTTTTCCCTGGCGGTGAGTATGGGGTTCAGGTGGAACGCCTGAAAAATAAAGCCGATATCTTTTGCTCGGATCTTTGTCAGCTCTCTTTCTCCAAATTCGCTCACCCGCTTGCCATTCACGCGAACCTCTCCACAGGTCGGCACATCCATACACCCGATAATGTGCAACAGGCTGGATTTTCCCGATCCGCTGGGGCCGATGATTGAGTAATAACCACCCCGTTCCAGTTCCAAGTTGACACCACGCAGCGCCTCGACAGTGGTCTCTCCCATTTTAAAAGTTTTTCTCACATCTTGTAACTTGATAATTGTGTCCATTGTTTCCTCCACATATGCGTCATTCATACTGTAACGATTCCACCGGTAGTATTCGACTGATTTGGAACGCGGGCAAGATTCCTGATAAAAGTGTGATTACAATGGCGAGCGGCATATACTTGACGATATGTCTTGGATCGAATAAATTTTCCAGTAGTCCAAACCTCAGTATAAAGCCAGAAACAGTACCGCCCAGAATACTGCCAACGGCACTGAGCGTGAAAATCTCCCAAAAGATGGCCAATATTACGGTGCTGGTGGGTGCCCCGATTGCTCGCAGCACGCCGATCTCGCGGGTGCGCTCTTTGACGGTGATCAACATCACGGTCATAATTAGGATGATGGCTGCGATGACGACCACCGTACTGATGACGTTGACCAGATTTTCAAACAATTTGATCCCCTCTTCCAAATTGTGTCGGGTAGTGCTATTGTCCACAATGTTCATCTTGGAATAGTGGTTTTGGATATCCGTGACAATCTTTTCATCTGCGCCCACCCTGGCTTGAATCAAGATAACTGAAGAAACAAATCCCTGCTTGCCCAGCATGTCTTGAGCAACATCCAGAGGGACGATCACCGAGTTGTTCACGACCATATCAGCAGAGCGATCCAGAATGCCAATGATGATCAAATCTTGATCAAGAATCGTCAGACTATCACCCGTCCGCAACTCTTTTGCCATTTCCTTCGCATAATACTCGGCGGCGTGCATACCCAGAATCACCGGGTAGGTAGCTTTTGCTTCATCAAAGAATTCGACGCCCGTGACCGGTTCGATATCATTGGCAACGCTTCCTGTGAATCCCTCCTCCTTTCCGCTCTCAAGTCCGACCAGTATGGCTTCAGCCGGTTGGTTGGGGTAGGGTGATGGTGCCAGGCCAAAATACAATACCTTGCCAGACAACGCCTCTTGAATGTCGTCCATAACCAAAACGAGCATCTCATCCGCCACATCTTTGGCCAGATCAATGCCTTTTGCGGGGTAGGTTGTGCCAGCCAGAATCGGTTGAACATTGATCTTGCCAGCACCGGCGGACGCATGCTCATGCATCGATCGCTTCTGAGAACTAACGATGCCCGTGATGACGATTATCAACGTAATCATCACCGTCACCCCGACGACGGTGAGTAAACTTCTCCCCCAACGTTTGGAAATGTTCTTTAACGCATAGTCAAACATATTCTTTCTCCTATTTGATGCAAATGGCACACTCGGTAATTAGAAACGTTTTTGTTATCTAGTTTCCATATGGCAAAAAAAGAGACAATCTCATTGTAACAACTTAAAGATCGCATGTATCGCCTCATCTTCCACTTGCAGTTCGAGGTCAGTTTGCAACATTTCCATACTTTGCGAGATAATTCCACGAATAAAGCGCACTGTCATGCTCACATGCGACGCAGAGAACTCGCTCGTCTCCAGCCCACCTTGAACGAGTTCTGTGATCAGTCCTGCATAAGTGTTCTGGAATGCCAATTCGGCAATTTCGTACTTGTACTTGAACTCGAAAGCATTGTTCCCTTTGAGCCACTTTCGGGACTCGAAAAAGATCATCCGTACCAATTGCTCTATTTTCTCTCGATAGGTAGGGTATGCGTCCAGGTCTTTTTCCATTTGATTTTGATACTGACGCGCGATCCTACTGATGATATAGTAGAAAATCTCTTCTTTGGAGCTAAAGTGTTGATAAATGGTTTTTTTACTGATTTTGAGTTCTCTGGCAACATCATCTACCGAGGTCTTCTTGAATCCAAAGTGGTTAAAGTATTTTTGGAAATTGTCAGCAATGGTCTCTTTTCTGTCTTTCATTTTGTCCCCTTTTGTCTGGAAACTGAAAACGTTTCAAGTTTATTGTACAGTATTTATACCACTATGTCAAGTTATGATCAGGGACAACACGTTCAAGACTCGCATACGTGATGAAAATGGCAAATGATGATACAAGAGACCTCGTAAGAGTTCTATCGCTGGGGTGTGGCCAAGTGCCAAGGCAGCGGATTTTGAAGGTGTTGCCCCACACCCCACAACGCGATAACCCGAAAGGTGTCGAAATAAAGCCATTACACCCCCACGTAACAACTGTTGACTGGCTTTGAAAATGTTAACTCTGACCGTTTTTGGTGTAAATAAAACAGCCGCCGGTCTAGACCAGCGGCTGAATCTTTGTTCGCTTGAATTAAATGTACGTCAAGCAGGCGTCAACTCTGCCGAGCGCTCTGTTTCTTTGGCGCTCTTTTCTGCCTGACGGAGCACGATCTCACCATCCTCGGCGTCTACCAACACCGTGTCTCCAGCCTCGAATTCGGCTGCCAGTATCGCATCAGAGAGGGTATCCTCGATCCGGTTCTGAATGACTCGGCGCAAGGGCCGCGCACCGTATTCTTCGCTGTAGCCTTCTTCAGTCAACAATTCCTTGGCTGCTAGCGTCACGTCCAACTGCATATCGTATTCCACCAGCCGGGTGTGCAATTTGGCCAATTCCAGGTCTACGATTTGGAAAATCTCTTCTTTGCTAAGCGAGTGAAAGACAATGACATTGTCGATCCGGTTGAGAAACTCGGGCAAGAAAACGCGCTTTAGTTCATCCAGCAACCGCTTGCGCATATCCTCGTAATTGCGCTTGGCATTCGCCTCTTGATCACCCTCGTTGGGGGGCGTGGCAAAGCCCAGGCCCGTCTCTCGTTTGATCATGTCTGCCCCAATGTTAGAGGTCATGACAATGATCGTGTTCCGAAAATCGACCTTGTGCCCTCGGGCGTCCGAGAGATTGCCCTCTTCCATGATCTGCAATAGCATGTTAAAGGCTTCGGGATGTGCTTTTTCTATCTCGTCAAAAACGACGATGGAAAAGGGACGGCGGCGTACGGCTTCTGTGAGTTGTCCCGCATCGTCGTAACCGACGTATCCGGGAGGGGCACCCACGAGCCGCGCCACCGCGTGGCGTTCCATAAACTCGGACATGTCCAATTGCAGCAGGGCGTCCTCGCTGCCAAACATAAACTCGGCCAATGCCTTGACCAGTTCCGTCTTGCCGACCCCCGTGGGACCGAGGAAAACGAACGAACCGATCGGGCGCAGAGGGTCCTTGAGACCTGCCCGTGCCCGCCGCACGGCTTTGGCAACAGCCACGACCGCTTCGTTCTGGCCAATGATGCGTTGGTGGATGTTCTCCTCCATCTGAAGCAGGCGAGCTGTTTCGTCGTTGCGCAACTGAGTCAACGGAATTCCGGTCCACATGGAGACGATTTCGGCAATATCTTCAGGATTGACTACTGTACCGCCATTTTTGGGAATGTCATCATCCCATTCTGTGCGCAGGCTCTCCAATTGTTCCTGCAACTCGAGTTCTTGATCTCTCAGCTTGGCGGCGTCCTCGTAACGTTTATCTTCGATCGCCTGATCTTTGGTGCGTTGCGTGACCTTGAGATTGGCGAACAGCTTGCGTAAATCCTGGGCCTGAGGCGCTTTGTACATCCTCACGCGAGAGGCGCTCTCATCGATCACATCGATTGCCTTGTCTGGCAGATAACGATCCGAGATGTAACGATCCGAGAGCCGGGCCGCGGTCTCTAACGCCTCGTCACTGATACGCAGCCGGTGGTGCTGCTCATAAGCTGATCGAACACCGTGCAAAATCTCGATAGTCTCTTCCACCGAGGGCTCTTCGACTGTAATGGGTTGAAATCGTCGTTCGAGTGCTGCATCCGATTCGATATGCTTGCGATACTCTTCCAGCGTGGTCGCGCCGATACATTGCAACTCGCCACGGGCCAACGCGGGTTTGAGAATGTTGGCCGCGTCCACCGAAGAACCGGCAGACCCAGCGCCAACGAGCATGTGCACCTCGTCTATGAACAGGATGTTGTTGCTGTTCTTGAGTTCATTGATCACTTTTTTCAGACGTTCCTCAAACTGTCCCCGATACATCGTCCCGGCGACCAATGAGCCAACATCTAATTGAAGCACACGCTTGTCTAGCAGGGGGCCGGGCATTGCACCGGCCACGATGCGCTGGGCTAGCCCCTCGACAATGGCCGTTTTACCCACACCGGGTTCACCGATGAGGGCCGGATTGTTCTTGGTTCTCCGCGCCAAGATCTGGATCAACCGTTCAATTTCCTGCTCGCGCCCGATCACGGGGTCCAGTTTGTTCTGTTGTGCCATCTCGGTCAAGTCGACAGCCAATTGATCTACCACAGAAGTTTTGGTGGTCCGAGAAGTTCTGGCTGATTTGCGCTCTGGGGTAGCGGCTGGTTGACGCTGCAACACCTGCTCGGTGGAGCGTCGGATTTGCCTGCTCGAAACTCCAAGATGGGTGAGTACCTCCAGCGCGGTACCGTCGCCCTGGCGTATCATTCCCAAGAGGATGTGGTGGGTGTCTATCCGAGAGTTGCCCTTACGTTTGGCTTCGTCCCCGGCCAGTTCGATCACTCGCTTGGTGCGAGGCGTAAGTTCTGGTTCCATATTGAGCGAAAGTGAGCGCCGTTGCACGGTACTGAGCCGTTCGACCCAGCGCTGCACATCGCCGGATTGTACCCCCAGCCCACGCAGTACCCGGCTGGCAATCCCTTCCTCTTCGCGTAAAAGTCCCAACAAGAGATGCTCGGTACCAATCTGCGCGTGGTGCATTTTTTCGGCCTCTTGTTGGGCCAGCTTGAGTGCACGGCGCGATCCATCAGTAAAGAATTTTGTAAACTTGTCCATAACGTTGCCTACATATCCTGCACAAGCGAGATCAAATTTATCACACCTCGCTCTGTACTTCTGAAGGCGGCTCTTGCAAGAGAGATGTCTCGGAAATCGCCGCCGAGAGTGAGCCTTCTAATTCTGGTTGATCAGTTGCCAACATTGTCTCCCAATCCTGATCCAGATATTCCCCTTGACTGACTTGCTTGAGACTTAATGCCATACGGTGACGATTTGCATCTACCCCCATCACACGCAGGGTAACGACCTGATCAACCTGGACAACCTCACGCGGATGAACAACGTGCCCCTCGTCCAACTCTGATACGTGGATCAACCCTTCGATGGCTTCATCTCCCACAATGCTGGCAAAGGCCCCCCACTTGGTGAGGCGTGTGATGGTTCCTTCGACCAGTTGGCCCTCTTGGTATCGCTCTTCGATCGAGTCCCACGGATCAGACAGCAATCGCTTGATACTCAAAGCCACCCGCTGGCGTTCTCGATCAACACTCAAGACATACACTTGGATGGTTTGTCCCACTTGAACCACTTTGCGTGGATGATCGACCCGTTCCCAAGAGAGTTCTGACAAGTGTACCAGACCGTCAATCCCGCCAATGTCAACAAAAGCGCCAAAGTCGGCTAGATTGATGATCCGGCCTGGACGCACGTCCCCTTCATTTAATTCGACCAACAACTTTTCACGCTGGCTCTTGCGCCAATCACGCAGAGCGGCCTTTTCAGAGAGGATCAACCGGTTCCGCTCTCGATCCACCTCAATGACCTTGAGTTGGATCGCCTCGCCGATCAAATGTATCCAACGCTCGCCCCCTCCCGATCTGGCAGGTGGTGTTGAATCTTCGGATTGAGATCTTGCCTCAACCTGTTGAGCAACGATCCGCGAGGCATCTAGCTGCGAACCGGGCACAAATCCACGCAACTTGCCCACGTTCACGATTACGCCCCCTTTGTTGCAGTCAACAATCTGACTCTCGACAACTTGTTGGGTCTCAAAGAGACGCTGTGCCTCTTGCCAGTCTCGCACGATTTGCGCGCGAGAAAGAGAGAGCACAATGCTGTCGTTGGCATCCTCTGTCTCGACGACGTAAACCATAACCTGATCGCCTTGGCGGATCGCATCACGATCCTCTGGCATCAATCTCTCCAAGTCACGCTCTGGCACGACGCCCTCACACTTGGCACCAACATCCACGATAATTGCATTGCTGCCAATGTGTACAACCGTTCCTGGAACAATCTTTCCTCGTTCCAATTGTTGGCAGGAGAGATAACTCTCCAGCATCTCGGCCATCGATTCCGTGTTCAGAACCGGTTCTTCGTTCAGAACTGATTCTTCGTTCAGATTAGTAGGGGGTTCAGTTTCTTTGTTCAAGGGTGTAATTTGTTCAGGCGTCATCTATTGTTCTCCAAAATAATGTACTCTAATTATAGACTGTTTAGCCCAAATCGCAAGCATGCGGGTTACTGTTTTGACAATGTCCAGTTCACCACACGACGATAAACTGTCGTGCTCAAAGCAAAATCCTGCTCCGCAGGCTAGACTCGGCCACAGCCTCCAAAAGAGGCTGTGGATGCTGTGCATCCGACGCTATTGGCTGGGTGGTTCAGCGCCCGGCGAGTCTGATTAAAACAAAAGCACATATGCCTGGTTGACTGACAAAACTAACGAGATCCCAAATGCGAAAAATTGACCGCAGATGGCGCTCCTATGAGACGGACACAGATTTTTCATTGCTTTCAAGCCACATTTGGCATTTATCTGCGCTCATCAGTGCTTTTAAAAAGATTTGTCAATCAGACGCGCACGCTCTAACAACCAAGGGGCTTCTATCATTAGAAGCCCCTTGAGAGTACGTTGTCTGATATTGCCCAATCTATTGGACTTTGGCCTTGCGCACGCGTCGCCACCGCACGATGGCACGCACGATAAAGAGCAGCACGGCAATAGGTATGGCGATGGCGATCAAAGCTGGGATGATGAGGATAACAATAACAATGACCGCGTTCACCAAGAATTGCAGCACGCGGATAAGCGCTTGAAACGCCTCACGCGCCGTGCCATCCGGATGCCATCCTCCCACCTGGATGGGTTGCGCCAACTCGTCGGGGGTGATGTCGAGACTAATGGTTGCCATCGCCGCCGACTGCTCCAGGTACTGGGTCCTTCCTTTCACGTGTTCAATGTCAGACTGGATATATTGCAGTTGTTCGTAAACGGCGAGGGCGGCCTCGGTGTCCTCGGCTTCTTCCAAGAACTCGAGTAGCCGCGCCTCGGTGGCCTCCAGATAACGCAGACGAGATTGCAGGTCTACGTATTCCTCTGTCACGTCCTGCCCCGAGATGCTTTCGTGTCGCACCTCGGTCGCCAGGTCACGGATCTGCTCCAACGCTGTGTCGAGGTTTTCGGCAGGGACGCGCAGCATCACAGAAGCCTGCATTCCCTCCTGATACTGGTACAAACTCGACTCGACGACGTACCCACCCAATTTATCCACCAGGTCGTTGATCTCGGTAACGGCGGCCTCGGTATCCGGCACCACCAAGCTGAGCGATCCGTTGCGAATGATGAGACGCTCGACACTGGAATAATCGGCGGCTCCCGAGTTGGAGGTGCTAGTGTCATCGGCATCCCATTCTACGACCGCTGCCTCTTCCATCTCCAAAGCTGCGTATTCACCGGGGGCGTCATAAGCGTCCATCATCGGCATGGGAGATTCCCGAGCTGTGGCACAGCCAACGATGGTTAGGGTCAACACAAAGACGATGATGCTATATACGACTTTCTTATTCATAGTTTTCTCCCTTGATCTATAGTTGAGATTCCATTGATGCGATTGCATTATAGACGACACAAGGGAACATAAAGTTCCGATCTGTACTGTAGGGTGGGCAGGGCTGTTCAGTTCTAATTTTTCAGCGCTCGCAGCCACCGTCCCGGGGGCGATTTTGGGCAGAAAATTACTCCAAAGTCAATCCTTTGTTGCATGGGCCGCCCCCGAGACGGTGGCTGTGAGCCATTTGTATCGAGAACTTGTAAGAACTGAACAGCCCTGGGTGGGTTTGTTACCCACCTCTTGGATTATGCATCGGCGGCTCTTTGGGATTTCGCGGGGTCAGTCGCAGATCCTAAAGGTTTTAGTGCAAAATATGACGAAAAATGGTCATTATCTGGCACAAAACATTGTCTGCATAGTCTTGAGTGAAACCTTTAGGGTCTCACCCCGCAAAGTTCCAGAGAGTTATATTGGCAAAATGGCGGGCAGAAAACCCGCCCTACATCGCGTATGCCAAAAAATTACTGATGGGTGTGCTCTACGGGAGAATAGATTCTTGGTTATCGCCCCATGCCCAATCGGTCGATGAGGCGAGGAGGAAGCCCCCTGGCGCGCATCCGTTCTTGCGTGATCTCTATGGGATAGGTGACGCGGCGAAACTCCCACGTCATTTTATCTGTGTCGAGCATCGCATAGCTGGCTCTAGGGTCGCCGTCACGGGGTTGTCCGACACTGCCAGGATTGATAATCATACGATTTTGATCCAAAGGCACAGGGTCGGGTAGAGGGGGGATGTGCGTTTTGCAGCTTTTTCGCGGTTCATCCAACTCAAAGATGATGGGAACGTGCGTGTGCCCCACCAGACAGACTGGGGCCACAAAATGTGCAAAGTTGCTATAGGCCACATTGGTATCCAGCACATATTCCCACACAGGTTCTTTGGGGCTGGCATGGGCCAGGTAAAAGTTATCCTGTTCGATGCAAGTAGGAAGCCCGTCCAAATATTCGCGCCCAGCCGGTGTGAGTGCCTTTTGCGTCCACAGATTGGCATTCCGGGCATCCGTATTAAAGCTTCGCAGATCTAGTTTGCCCAACGCCGCCCAGTCGTGATTACCTGCCAGGCTGACGTGGTCAAAATCTTGAATGCGTTCAATACATTCATTGGGGTTGGGACCATAGCCTACCAAATCGCCCAGGCACCACAATTTGTCAAATTCGCCTGCTGTCTCAGCTAGCACAGCCTCTAGGGCGACGAGATTGGCGTGAACGTCAGAAACTATCAAATAGCGCACAGTGTCATCACTCCATGTGAGATTAAGGATATTATATACTCATTCGGAAATTTGTGCCAGTTTCCCCTCACGAGCATTCAACGTTATGGGGTACTACTCAGCGCAGGCTGTACACAGAGTTTCGTGGAGCATTTCAGAGTAACACAGATTTCTCATTGTTTTCAATCTAAATTCGATATTTATCTGCTTGGACTTGATAATTTTTTATCGGATACTCGGACGTAAAAATACCAATAATTGCTGACAAATTGATCCTTTGGCAAAAAAAGTCCGATTGACTCGTCAGAATAAGTTTGGGCGTGATGTATCATTTGTTTCCAGTCAAAATCTGCGTGAATCGGTGTTTATCTGTGGTTCTGAAAGGATTTATCAGTCAATCAGGTGTTTTCTCAGCGGCTCTCTGCGCTCAAATAGGATAGCTTGGGTCAGGGCTGTTTAATTCTAATTCTCCAATGCTCGCAGCCACCGCACTTGTCCCGAGCCCTGTACCTGTCGGTCCTACTCAAACCATTCCGCAAAAAACGCATCCAGCGAAACCCCCGCTGCCTCTTCCATCACGGCCTGGAACTCGGCATCCGACGCCGTGCCGCCGCCATAGCGCTCAAAATAGGTACGCAGGCCGCCAAAGAACGCCTCGTCCCCCACTTCTTGGCGCAAAGCGTGGGCCACGACCGCCCCTTTCACATAACTATCGTTTCCAAAGAGTTGGGCGGGGGGCGGATCGTTCAACGGGTACCCGCTGTCGTTATCCAAAACGGACCGGGTGATCTCGGCCATCCGTTGGTTCAAGTCCTCCTGAGTGTCGCGCAGCTGCCACATGATCGAGATGTACGTGGCAAAGCCTTCGTTGCGCCACATGGTCTGCCACGAGTCCAGGTTGACCCAATCCCCAAACCACATGTGGGCCATCTCGTGCGACATTGTGCCATCTTCAATCGACCCCTCGGACAATATGACCATCGTCTGGGTTTCCAGCGAGGCCCCCAACCCCGAGACTGTGACGAAACCAAACGCCTCAAAGGGGTACGGGCCAAAAAGCGCGCTCATCCAATCGATCATCTCGCCCAGCCTGGCCTCGACCCTTTCAAAGTCGGCCTGCCGGTCGGGGAAAACGTAATGGCGCAGCGGGACACCGTCCGGCGAGGCACTCTCCAACCGCACGTAATCCCCCACTGCTACCGTGACCAGGGCGGTCGCCATCGGGTAATCGTGTTCCCAGACGTACAGATCGCCCGTAGCACCACCCGTATTTGCCTCGACCAACACGCCGTTCGCCACGCCCGTCAGACCCTTGGGCACGCTCAACTCGAAGCGATACGTGGCCTTGTCTCGCGGGTGGTCGTTCGACGGGAACCAATACCTGGCCCCATCCGGCTCGGACACGACGAACAAGCTGTCGCCCGATGGATAATACAGCCCCAGGTGCGAGATAAAGGGCACGTAATCCGAAGCCTCTTGGATGGGTTCTCCGCTGTACGCAATGTCCAACGCGAACGACTCACCATCAGGCAAAGGCTCCGGGAAGGCGACGATGAGCTTTGTCTCCTCCCGGAAAAAGGGCAGCACGGTCCCGTCCCAAGAGACCTCGCTAATGTCAAAGCCGACGAAATCGAGCGAGACCTGGTCCAGACCATCCATCGTGTTGACGGCGTCAATGGTCACGCGAGCGTCCACAAAGGGGGCGCTGGGGTCCAGGGCCAGCGCGAGGGTATAGTGCTGCACGTCATAGCCTGCGTTCCCCAACTCGGGGGCGTAGGGGTCACCGGCCGAGAGATTTTCGGGGGCCGAGACGCTCAACTCTAGGACGGCCGTGGGCGCAGCGGGTTTGGTTGGTTCCTGTGCTGGCTCGCTGGCTGCGTCGGTGGCTGTGGGTGCGGCAACAGTGCTAGGCACCGCAATGGCGTCTGTGGGTGCGGGGACGGCGGTGGCATGTTCATCAGGTTGAGGCGTGCTGCAACCGGTCAATAGCACGCCGATTAGTAGTACGATTTGAACGACAGTGAACTGCTTTTTCATGTTCATTTATCTCCTGTGGAAAAATCGAATCCGGTGCAAGTGTAATACAATTTCCGTTTATGGCAACTTTGTTCTATGAACACAAAACCCATCTTGCCTGAATCGCCGCTCTAGGTTACAATGCCACCCTCAACACGAGCAAAGGACAAAAATGAACCATTCCAGCCCGAAACGCACCAAACCCCACCACCGGTGGGCAAAACTCGCCGTCATCCTGATCCTGTTCACCGCCTACGCCCTCCAGACATCCACCCTGACCATGCAAAGCCTGTGGTTCGACGAGGTGATGGCCCTGGACTATACCAAGGGCAGCCTCATCGAGACAATTCGCAAGATCGTCCAGCCGCACCACAACGGCCCCTTGTTCTACCTCCTGCTGTTCGTGTGGCGCCGCCTGGTGGGCGATTCGGATTTTGCCGTCCGGTACCTTTCCGTCTTTTTCACCACGCTCACCGTGCCACTGCTCTTTCAGTGGGCCAAAAAGCTTTTGACCAAGCGCACCGCCGTCACTGCGGTCTGGTTGTTCGTCTGCTCGTCCTTTGTCTTTTGGTTCGCCCAAGAAGCAAAGATGTACGCGCTGCACATGCTGGTCGCCGTGGCATCCAGTGTTGCGCTACTGGAGGCGTTTCGCCAACGCTCTGAGCGCGGTTGGTGGCGGCGCTGGGTCATTTATGCCGCCCTCGTCTCGACTGTCCTATACAGCCACTTTTTTGGCGCGTGCCTCGTCGCCAGCCAGGCGGCGATGGCCCTGCTCCTGGGATGGCGCAAACGGAAACAACTGCTGGCCTATGGCACGTCGGTGGGCCTGTTGGCGCTGGCGCATCTGCCGCTGGCCCAATACCTGTGGGTGATCCTGCTGCACTACCGGCCGCGCGATATATGGAAAGGCTTTGTGCCTCTGAACCTCATGTTCCGCGACCTGGTCGACCACTACTTTTACAATCTCCAGGTCGAATGGGTCCCCTTATTCAACCTGTTACTGCCCACCGCGTTGATCCTGGCGGGCAGCCTGCTGCTGCTCATCCATATATGGCGCAACCGCTATACCCGGCGGCGCGAGGCGGGCGTGATTCTCTTGCAAGCCTTTGGCCCCATTCTGGCCTTTTACGTCGTCTCGTTCCGCATCCCCGTCTATGGGGCCAAATACCTCTCAGCCACCCTGCCCGCCCTCTTTGTGCTCGCGGCTTGGGGCGTGGAGGGTCTGGCCCGGCTCTGGCGGCCCCTGGGCGCGCTGATCCTCGTGCTCGGCATGCTGATGCTGAATGGCGTCGTCCGTGACCTCACAGACCCGGCCATGCACCGGGAGGATTGGCGCTTTGCGGCCAATTACATCGAGGCCCACGAAGGCCCCAACGACATTGTATACACCTTTGCCCACTATACGCAGCACACGCTCAGACGCTACTATCGCGGCGAGTCGGACGTGCTGGGCTTTGGCGGTGACCCCCAGAACCCCTGGCCCTTTTACGAACAGAGGGCGGAACGGAACGACCATATGTGGATGATCCTGAGCCACGATCAGGCGATGGCCCCCGGTCACCAGTTGCACGAGGTCGCCGCGACCGCCTTTCCCATTATGACCGAACAATTCCCCAGCGCGGGGCGGATCAGGATCATCGGCTACCAGATGCGCTATGATTATCCATCTCTTCCCGCTGGGGCCCAACCCCTCGACACTTGCTTTCAGAACGGGCTGTGTCTGGCCGGATACCGGGTCGATGCCACCGAACTGGCCGCCACTGAGCGCAACGCTCACCCGCCCAGCAACTGGATCCACGTCACCCTCTACTGGCGGCGGGAACCCCAACTGGACGACACCGCCTTCCGGCCCTTGGTGCGCCTGGTAGACGACTCGTTCGACGTGTGGGGCGGCAATATGGAACGCCGCCCGGATCTGTTCGACCGCTACCCCCCGGAGCAATGGTTGCCCGACGCCGTGACCGAGACCCACTTTGACGTGAACCTGAACCCGGTCACGCCATCTGGGGCCTACCGCCTGGAAGTTAGCCTCGCCATCGAGGGAGACGAAAACAACCGCGTGCCCATCGTAAATCCCTCGCCAAGTGCGCCGCCGGACCGCTTCCTATTCGAGACCATCCAGATCAGTGAACAATGAACAATGAGGCGATGAACAATCGGAACCGCGGCCACTTGGCACTTGGCATTTGCGTACTCTTAATTGCCGCCATCCTGCGTCTCGTCTTCCCCGGCCAAGCGCCGCCGGGCCTCTACCACGACGAGGCGTATCACGGCCTCGACGTGATGGACATCCAACGCGGCAACCGGCCCCTCTATTTTCCGGCCAACAACGGGCGGGAGCCGCTCTTTATCTATTTGATCGGATTGACGGTCGGCCTGCTGGGCAAAAGCCCCTTTGCGCTGCGGCTGGCCGCCGCGCCCGTAGGCATACTCACCGTCGCGGCGACCCTGGCGATGGGCAGAGCGCTCTTTTCCCGGCGGGTGGGACTGCTGTCCGCCGTCGTGCTGGCCGTGACCCTGTGGCACGTCCACCTCAGCCGGGTCGGGTTTCGCGCCGTCCTGCTGCCGCTCTTTACGGCTCTGACCGTCTGGCAAACAGTGCGCGGCGTCCGGACGAAAAAACGGCGACACTGGATCGCGGCTGGGGTTCTTTATGGGCTGTCGTTTTACACCTATTCCGCCGCTCGCTTTACGCTGGTCGTGCTGCCAGTCTTTGTGCTCTACCTGTGGCTCACCCAACCCAACATCCGCAGCCGCCAACCGCTCCAACACCCGTTGTGGCGCGGTGTTGGCCTGGCATGTTTGGCCGTCCTGGTGATGGTCGCGCCGCTGGCGATCTATACCGTTGGGCATCCCGACATCGTGTTGGGCCGCCCCGGCCAGGTGTCCGTCTTTAACCCGGCGATCAACGGTGGCGACCCCTGGGGCACGCTGGCCGCACACACGTTGCGCACATTGGGGATGTTTTTCGTGCGCGGCGACCGCATCTGGCGGCACAACGTCCCCTGGAGGCCGGTCTTTGACCCCGTCCTGGGCGTCGCCTTTATCCTGGGCCTCGTGGTGGCTCTGCGCCGCGCCCGACGCGACCCGGCGGCGGGTTTCGTCTTGATCTGGACCGCCGTGATGGCCCTACCCACCATGCTGGCCGAGGACGCCCCGCACTTTTTGCGCGCCGTCGGCGTGCTGCCGGTGGTTGTCCTCCTCCCCGCCTTGGGGCTGGACTGGTTGGCAACCATTGTCAAATCTCGTCTGGGCCGTCTGGCGATCCTGATTCTACCGTTATTATTTGGGTTAGGCAGCACCACCTGGGCCTACTTTACGAACTATGCCTTTACCAACACCCGGATGTCTGGATTCTGGTTCGAGCACGGGGCAGAGACACTGAGCGGGCGCATCAACGAATTCCTGGGCATAGGCTGGGACGGAGACCGAATGCTGCACGGCGACCCCGGCGACCGCCACGTCTACCTCGACCCAACCCTGTGGGAAGAATGGCAACCGCAGATCGAGTTTCTCGTCGCCGCGTCCGACGAGATGACGGTGGGCTTGGAAACAAACCAACCCACAACTTCCCAAACTGCAGTCTTTGTCTGGCCCTATGGTGACTGGCAGCGAGCCTGGTTACTGCTCCCCAATCCATCCGAGATCACTATAGAACGAGGTCCGCTTTCCCAGGGCGACCGTGATCCGGAACCATTCACCACCTATCAGGCCTTTTTCGCCGCCCCGCCAGACCCGTCTGTTCCGCCGATGGCCCGCTTTTCCGACGGCGTCGAACTACTCGATGTGCAAGTGACGGAGGTGGTGTTGGACCTTGTGCGAGTACGCTTGCGCTGGCGGGCTACTATTCCACTCGCAGAAGATTACACCATATTTCTCCATTACTTGCAGGACGGCGAACTCATCGACCAGGCCGACCGCCGCCCTGCCGGAGGTTATTACCCTGCCACGGTCTGGCGTCCCGGCGACGTCATCAATGATGATCACTATATCAAGTATTTTGACGCGTCCCTAACGGGCCACGACATATTTCGCATCGGATTTTGGCAACCAGAGAGCGGCGCTAGGCTACAACTGCTGGACGAGGCCGGAAACCCGGCCGGGCATTGGATCGAGGTGCCGGTCAATGGTCACTGAAACCAAGAGGCCCGGTTTCTGGGCTTGCACGACACTGATACTGGCAGCCCTGCTCGCCGCCGCATCACTGTGGGGGCCAGGAATGGTCAACACCCGGGGCGGCGGCGACAGTCCCTTTCTTCTCCAACGCACGCACCAACTGGTGGCAAACCTGCGAGCGGGCGTCTTTCCCGCACGCTGGATGCCGGACGCCGCCTACGGCCTGGGCTACCCGTTCTTTAGCTATTACGCCGCGCTGCCTTACTATTTGGCCGGGCTGCTCGCCTTGATCGGGCTGGACCTGCTGACCGCCATCAAACTGGTGCAGACGTTGGGCTTTGTCGCAGCGGCGCTGGCGATGTACGGTTGGATGCTTCACCTGAGCAAGAACCGCTGGGCCGCGTGGCTGGCGGCCGTCGCCTACACCGTCGCCCCCTTTCACTTGGTCAACGTCTACGTCCGCGGCGATTCTCTCTCTGAATTTTACGCCTTTATCTTTTACCCCCTCATCCTCTGGGGAATGGACAGAATTTCAAACACTCGGCGCGCGTGGCCCTGGCTCGCTTTGGCCTACGCGGGGCTGCTGCTTACCCACAACATCTCTGCCGCGATCTTTTCACCATTTGCCCTGCTCTACCTGGTGATGCTGGCCTGGCGCGATAAAGAGAATCGCTGGCGCGTCTTTTGGGGCGGAGCCTGGGCGTTGGGTTTTGGTTTCCTGCTCTCGGCCTGGTTCTGGCTCCCGGCAGTGACCGAGTTGGGCTATGTCCAATTGGGGCCATCCACCCAGGACTATTTTCACTATAGCCGCCACTTTCGTTGGCAGAACCTGGTCCAGAACGCACCGCTCTTTGACTATTCTACGGCCGTCAGACACGTCGTCCGCTCCCCCTTTGCGATGGGGCTGGCGCAAGCGACCCTGGCCGCACTGGGCGGGCTGCTGCTGCTCGTCAAAGGACTGCGGCGGCAGTCAAAGACCCGCTGGTGGTTCATCTTGTTGGGGCTCATGGTCTCCACCGCAATGATCACGCCCCTCTCCAAGCCCCTGTGGGACCATCTCCCGCTGCTGCCTGTCGTCCAATTCCCGTGGCGCTTTCTCTCGGTGCAGGCCCTCTTTGCGGCAGCGGCGACCACCGCTCTGATACCAACCCAACCCAAAACTCGAAATCCGAAACTCGTCACGACCGCAACAATCGCCGCACTCTTGGTCGCCGCTACGCTCATCTCACTGAAACCCGACCGTCTCGCCGTTGGCTCAGACGACGTGACCGTAGAAAGACTGCAACTCTATGAACTATTCGCGGGCAACATTGGCACCACCATCCGCTACGAGTGGCTGCCCAACACCGCCGACCCACGCCCCTACACCTCCGACGCGCTGGTCGATCCCGCCGCGCCGCCGCGCGCCATCCCGTTGGATGGCTCATTACTCGATGCTGCGCTCGTTGAACGGAACCCCATCCAACAAACGTGGCACATGAGGGGAGATGGCGGCAATGTCGCTTTTCCACTTTTCTATTGGCCCGGCTGGCATGCCCAGGTGGACGGTGAGCCGGTGGACGTGTGGCCCGTCGAAGGCTCTGGCTATCTGGCGCTAGATGTGCCGCCCGGCGAGCACACCGTCGTCCTCCAACTGGGCCGCACGCCGATACGGGCCATCGCCGAGATTACGTCTCTCTGCGCGCTGGTGGCCCTGGTCGTCGTGCTCCTGCGCGCCCGGCCCAAGGTCCGGTGGCGGGGCGTTATTCGGTACTTGGCGATTGCCATTTTCCTTTTGTTTGTGTTGATGCTGCTGTCACGTGGAACCTCGGACAGTGGAAACAGGACATCTGACCTAACGATGGACTTTATCCACATGCCCTACCTGCACCACAACCCCGACGGTATAAATTTTGACGGCGCAGCCCGGCTGGCGAGCTACACTCTCTCGGCAGAAGAGTTGGCCCCCGGCGACACGCTGACCATCACCCTGAATTGGTCTCAACTGGACGGCGCGTACACGACGACAGTGCGTTTGATCTCTCCCGCCGCCGAGCGACACGACGTGGAGCCTCTAACCGAAGCAACCGCAAAACTTGATTCCTCGACATCCCTCGCCCTGCGACTGCCGGAGGACGTCCCACGCGGCGTTTACCTGCTCCAATTGCACGTCGTTGGCCCAGACGGAAAACTCCGTGCTCGCACACGCCAGGGAAATGGCCAAGGAACCCTTTATCTACGACCGGTGCGAGTTACTCGCGGGCCGTCGCTCCCGCCGGACGTTTCCGTGCTGGCCCCTTTTGGCTCGGACATCCGGCTGCACGCCGTCACCGTCTCCCAACTGGCCGCTGACCGGTTGGCCGTACAATTGGCGTGGTCGACGCTGCGCCCGATAGCTGCCAATTACGCTATATCCCTGCGCCTGTTGGATGCCGATGGACAGCAGCGCGTCTCGACAGACAGCCAGCCCGGCTATGGCTTTTTGCCCACCAGCCTGTGGCAGCCCGGCGAACTCGTCAACGACCGCTACACCCTGGCTCTGCCCGACGACCTGACACCCGGCGCGAGCTATTTCCTGGAAATCGTCCTCTACCAGACGTCCACATTACAGCCGCTGGGGCAAGCACGGGTGGGAGATTTTGAGCTCCCTCTGCCAACAGAGGCTCCATTCGAAGCATACCGCCCGCCCCGCGCATTCACCCTGCCTCCCCTCGAACACCCCTTGGAAATCGATTTGGGTGGCCAGGTGCGGCTGACCGGTTACGACCTGGAGCAAGAAGCGGATGCCCTCCACCTGACGCTATGGTGGCAGGCACTCCAAACGCCACAGGCCGACTATACCATCTTTGTCCACCTTTTCGACCCGACCAGCGGGGACAACGTTACCCAGAGCGACGCGCAACCGCGCAGCGGCACATACCCCACATCCTGGTGGACCGAGGGCGAGGTGGTCAGCGAGACAGTGACGCTATCGCTGGCGGATGCGCCGCCAGGGACGTACCAACTGGCGGTCGGGATGTACGATCACACCGTGACCCGATTGCAAGTCATTGGCCCCGACGGCCAACGCTTGCCCGACGACCGCGTAATCCTGCCTACAGACTTGGAGGTGAGGTAGTGAATATGTCCAAGGCATGGCGCGATGCTGTGTTGGAACACTTGATGAAAGGCGGCCCGATTTGCCAACACGCGGCGCAGTACGTCGCCGAAAACGGCATCGAAATCGGGTTTTCCCGCCAAGAAAACACCGGTGCGCGGTGGACGTTCAACAGGCGCATCGAATTGAGTCTCAAATACTATCCCGCGCGAACAAAAAGCGACCCGGCCAGCCCTCAATTGCTGGGAGCCGTCGTGCACGAGGCCACCCACCTCGAACAAGGAGCGGCTTTGGCCCTGTCAGTAGCGGGAGAAGTGGGCGGATGGAAGGCCGAATACGATGCACGGATCGAGTTGGGTGCCCCGATCAAAAACGCCCATTGGAAAGCCGTCGCCCTGACCCCCGATGCTTGCTCGAACCAGGATCTGCGCCAGGCTCGGTCCGAAATGCTCCAGATGACGGGGTACCGGTACCTAGTATGGCTTTTGCCCCTCCGCCCCAACCTTTTGACCGGCTTGGTGGAGCGCTTGCAGAAAATCATCTCTAGGAGTGCTTTTGAAAAAGCAGACTAGGTACCAATTGGCGGCCGTGCTACTTTTAGCGTGCTTGTTCGCCCAGACGATGGGGCACGCTTGCAACGCGTCCATTACCTTTGACGAAGGGCCGCACCTGGCCATCGGTTACGCGACCCTGCGCACCGGAGACCTGCGCGTGCAGCCGGTCCACATCCACCCACCCCTGGCAAACGTCATGGCCGCCGTCCCCCTGCTGCTCCAGACAGACCTGCCCGATCCCCGCACGATAGGCGGTTGGGACATTGCCAGCCTCTCTGCCATCAGTGACGCCATAGTCTGGCAGTACCCGTACCCCAGGCGGATGGCGGCAGCGTCCCGCTTTCCCATCATTATGATGACGCTGCTCCTGGGCGCGGTCGTCTTTCGCTGGGCCAGCGACCTCTTTGGACCGCGGGCGGGTCTGGTGGCGCTGGGCCTCTATGCCTTTGACCCCAACGTGATCGCCCACGGCTCCCTAGTGACCACTGATATGGCCGTTGTGCTGTGGGGGACGTCGGCGCTCTTTCTCACCACTCGCTATCTGCGCAGTTCCCGGTGGAAGTATGGAGCGGGCATAGGAATCATCCTGGGGCTGGCGATGGCGTCCAAGGTATCGGCCATCTCGCTTTTGCCACCCGTCGGTCTGTTGTTTTTGATGGGACCCCGGTCGCTGCCCTGGAGACGCCGCATCCTGGCCGTGGTGGGATGCATAGGCCTGGCCGCCCTGACTCTTTGGGCCGCCTACGGCTTTGAATTCCGTCCCATCCCCGGCTTTCCACTGCCGCTGCCGGCCGCCACACACCTGGAAATTTACCTTTCGCTGCAAGAACACTATCAGTTAGGCCATCCCTCTTTCCTGATGGGCCAAAACAGCGAACACGGTTGGTGGTACTATTTTCCCGTCGCCTTTGTCCTCAAGACGCCGCTGCCGACTCTACTTTTGATGATCGTTACAGGTCTGCAAGTTTGCAAGTCTGCAATACATCATCTCGATATTCCAGGGGGCTTGCATCGTAGCCGCGATTTCCATATCGCGCCCCCCTGCGAGGTATGGAAACCTCGTCTACATCCCCCCACTTTATTGGAAAGATACTCGGCAGGTTGGCAGCGGATTGCGCTTCGCTGGGGGCCGTTGGTCCTGTATCCTATCCTCTACGCCGCCTCGTCCCTGCTCAGCAGCGTCAACATCGGCTACCGTCACATGCTGCCCCTTCTGCCATTCCTATTCATCCTTATTTCGCAAATTGCAAATCACGCATTACGCGTCACTCGTCACGTTTTACGCATCACGTTTTACGCATTATTGATTTATTATCTCACCAGCACCCTGCGTCTCTTTCCCCACTACCTGCCCTACTTTAATTTGCTAGCCGGTGGCCCGGCGGGAGGCTATCGCTATCTGGTAGACTCGAACTTGGACTGGGGCCAAAATATGTGGCAGTTGCGCGATTGGATGGCCGAAAACGACGTCGAAAAGGTCTCTTACGCGCACTTTAGTCCCGACCGCCCCCAAGTGTACGGTATCCAGGCCGACTTTTTGCCGCCCGATCCTCGTGCCGTGCCCTTTGCGCCATTCGACCCCGCGCCCGGCGTTTATGCCATCGGCGCAACGGTGCTCCAGGGTGCATATGCGCCGGACGTCAACACCTATGCCTGGTTCCGCAGCCACGAGCCAGTGGCCCGGCTGGGACACGCGCTCTTTGTCTATGACGTCCCGCCGCGACCGTCGCCCGCCTGGATTGCTGTCTGCGCTGATCTGGCTCCACTGCTATCGTCGGAGGCGGTACGAACGAAATTCGGCAATCCCAACATGCGGGTGATCTGGCCAAACTGCGAGCAGAGTTGGGTTTACCATGCCGATGGAGAGCCGGGGGGGTACGTACTGTCTCCAGGTACAGAGATACCTCCAAGCGCGACGCTGGAAGCGGCAGCTCGCCAGCCTGACGGCAATCCCCTCTACGACGTGTACCGTGTCAGCCAAGGGCCGGTCCCCGGACATCTGACGGAAGGTGTGATGCTGGATGGCCCTCTGACCTTCCTGGGCTACCAAGCAGATACGAGCACGGTTCAACCTGACGACACGGTCGAATTGTGGACCTTTTGGAAGGTAGACGAGATACCGGACCGCCCGCTTTCGCTGATGGCTCATCTGCTGGGGCCAGATGGAGTTCCCGTTGCCGTGGGAGATGGGTTGGGGCTATCGGTGGATCAATGGCAACCTGGCGACGTAATTGTCCAACGCCACCGGCTTTTGGTGCCAGAAGAAACATTGGCGGGCGAATATCAATTACAAACTGGGGCTTATTGGCTAGACTCGCTGGATCGTTGGCAAGCGCATTTGAACGATGGAACGTCCAGCGATCGAATTCTCTTGAACAAGATTGAGGTCAACAAGCCATAAGAAACAAATGTGACGAGCAAGCAAAAAACGCCTATGGTTCCTTGGTTCCCACCTCGACCTTGTCTCCAGGTAACACGATTTGATCATCGGGCTGGGGCTGTCCATCGTGAGCAATCACCGACAGCCGTTTCTTTGTCTCCGAGTCATAGACCCCCACCACCACGCTATATGCGCCTGACGGTGCATTTTCCAGAGAAAGTGGAATGGCGTCAGATACGATTTCTCCGGAATCCCAATACGTAGTAGGATAGGACCACCGCCGGGGCATAGAATCATCCTGGGCTACCCGCAATCCGGTGTCTGGATCCAAGACGTGGACAAAGATCACATAATCGGTCTTTATCAGGTGTTCCGAGCGCCAGTGAAGCTTTAACGTCAGTTGAGCCTGCTCGCGTTGCAATTGGTACCCCAGCAGACGCAGTTCGTTCCCGAAAAGGGCATTTACGCGGGTCGCATCCGGCGGGATTGGGAGAACGCAAGCGGACTCGTTCACAGCTACTCGCCCCACGATGACAGATTGATCTTGGGCCAATCCCGTTGCCGGGTCCACCAACATCAATGTGATAGAGTAGATATTGCCGGGCAATGACGGCGGGACCTGCAATGCGTAATGCCCCCATGCAACAGCATTAGCAGGCCACTCTCCAGTCGGCCAATTCTCCGAGAGGGGAAATACTTGCTCATGGTGCGTTTCTCCGTCCGCTGCCAAGCTCAGTTTGACATTCCAATCTTGTCCAGGAGCTGTGATTGCGCCCCATCCTATTTGCACGTTCAAGGGTTGGCCCGGAATCAGACAGTCGGTTGGTGTGATGACCCGAATAAGGCCGATGCCGGGCGACAATTCATTGGTCAGGATCAAGTCTCGTCCGGCCTGTGGGGCTGTGGGATAGACGAGGATACGTTCGTCCTCAAACTGGGGGGGAACTAGAAAGTAATGTCGCCAATGATCCAGCCGCAGAGGATGATTCGAGTTTTTGTGTAGGATAATGTACTTTACGTCATCTTGTACCAAGGTTGCCAATTGACGACTCACGTCGGTATGTTCGGGCGGCTTGGTGCCGAACTCGCATAGGGCGTGCATCCAGGGGTGCTCGCTCAAATAATCAAAAATTCCTGGTGGAAAGCGGGACGTGTTCCCTTGCACGAGGGGATGTTGATGGGTAACCTGGGCCAGCATATACTTTTTGGAATCCACGGCACTCACGGGAAGGTTGAGCACAGCAAAATCACCAGACTCGGCAGACAACTGATGATAGAACTCGGATACGCTGGGGTGGCGAAGATCCATTGGAACAAGCAAGTACTCGAACAGAATGATTCCTCCCAGCAAGTATGGAACAGCAAAACTGGCACGGCCACCGCGTTGTCGGGCAAAAGCCAGCACCCGAGTGGTTCCATACGCTGCCAGCATTGCCATCGGCAGCGCCAGGAACATGGTAAAACGGTCAGGCAGACGTACAAGACGCACCACGTACAGCCGAGCCGCCAGACGGTAAGGCATTGGCACACCGGGATAAACCTGACCATTGAAACGTAGAACCGGCCCTAGCGCCAGCAAGATCATTGTGATCGCCATCGCTATCCAGGGCAGACTAATCCGACGAGCTTTGTACACCCCAAAAAGAGCCAAAGCCATCACAGTCACACCAATGTAAGCAGAGAAACGGCGAGCATGAGGGCGGTTCGCATAATAGCGATCGTAGGCGGGCCTGGTTAGGGACTCTAGCACCGGATGAGAAGCGCTGGGAGTTAGATAGGCCAACAAGTCAGTTTGCAGGCTCACTTCCTCATCCTCTCGCAGTAAATCGGTTGACGTGGTGCTCTGCTGGCGTATCAGCATCAGGGCAGGCGGGGCAAGAGCCAAAACTGTAATGCTGCCAGCGATCATCAAGGCCGGAACCCATCGCTGGCGCAAAGTGACCTTGTTGGGCAAGGTGCAGATCAAATAGACACTTGCCATAATGGCGGCAGGTATTAACAATTGCCAGCGAGTATAACCGACCAGCGCCAAAAACACGCCTGTCAGCACAGCATGCTGCCGTTTTCCTTGACGCACAGTCCGAATCAAGAACAGCAGAAAAATAGGAATCCACAGAGTGCTGATCAGATTGGGGTGGTCCAATTGAGACAAACGAAAAGGCCAACACTGATAAGTCAAACCGGCCAGGAAGGCTGCTCGTCTATCATTCGTCAGTTCATAGGCCAACAAAAAAGCCGCCAATCCGCACAAGGCCAAGTTGATGAGAATGGAAAAATTATAAGCAGCAAACCCACCTACCAAAGGTTCCAATATCCGCCAGGTGACAATGCTCATCCAGGCAAAATTATGATAGACCAAACTTAGACCGGAGGGATGATACAAATAAGATGTGTAATAGGGCGATTGACCGGTGCTCAACGCCCGCTTTGCCCACCAGCCATTCCAATAGTGAAGATAAGTATCCTGAGAACCACCTGGGAGATGTGCGTTGACGTCAAGTATCAGAGGCCAAGTCATCCCTACGGCGATGACGAGATAAATTAGTAGGACGATCACAATGATCCAGTTCTTGCGTGACATGGTCATATTCTACCATTTTCGGGGGAAAAGTGAATTCACATCGCTCCAAACTGCAAAGTTTGACTTTTGCTTACAGCATGAGATAATCTTGCACTGCTACAATCAACATTGTCATTTCATTGCCCGAGCAAGATGGATTTTCCAAACATGTCTGACAACCCAAAGAGAATGCCGCTAAACAATTGGCAACGGTTGATCATCGTCGCGCTGCTAGGCGTCTTTTTCACCCAGGCAGTGACAACCATACCGCAGTTATCACTGACCGCCGATGAACCGGTCGAAATGGGGGCCGGATACGCCTTCCTGCGCAGTGGCGACTTGCGCATGGCCGTCCCGGTCCAACATCCGCCGCTGATGCAAGAGCTTATGGCGCTGCCGTTGCTGCTGCAACCCGGTCCGGAACTGGAAACGCTAGATGGATGGAATACGGCCGAGATGGCTCGCTACGCTCCCGCTTTTGTCGCCTGGTACGGGGACGCGCTCGACGCGGCCACCTTTGCGGCGCGCATGGTCATAGTTTGGATAGCACTGCTGTGGGCTGCCTTTCTCTTCCGCTGGGCCGCCGACTGGTTTGGCCCTTGGGGTGGGATCGCGGCGCTAACCCTGTTCGTCTTTGACCCCAACATTCTGGCCCACGCCACCCTGGCAACCAACGACGTCGGGTTTGCGACCTTTAGCTTTATCACTATATTTGCAGTCACACGGCTCTTGTCCCGTCGCTCTCTCCGGGTGGGAAAAAAATCCTGGCAATATCTGATACTGGCAGGACTGGCGCTGGGAGGCAGTCTGGGCAGCAAATCCTCTGGCTTTTTCACTGTATTGGTGTTGGCAACACTGTTTCCGTTGGCAGCGTTGCTTGGCAATGTCAACAAAGGACGCGCCCGCCGGGTCGCAGGCGCGATTTTTCAACTGACCCTTATCCTATTTTTGGGAGTGCTGGTGCTCTGGGCGATCTATGGATTCGACTTTCGACCCGTTGAAGGGGGGCGTCTTGCCGTTCCACTGGCGACGCAGTGGGAGGTCTGGCGCGAGATGCGCGCTCACCTTGACACAGGGCACACCGGTTACTTGATAGGCCAGATTCGCGATACTGGTTGGTTGACGTATTATCCCTGGGCTGTTGCGCTCAAGACCCCTCCCCTGACCCTGATGTTACTGGTGATCGGGTTGGTGGCGGCGGCAGCGGCAGGGCCTCGGCGCTGGCTGACGCAACTGTCATTATGGATATATCTAGGTGGTTACACCTCGGCCACGCTGTTGAGCAGCATCAATATTGGCTATAGGTTCCTGTTGCCCATGTTGCCCTTTGGCTTTATCCTCATTGCCGGGCTGTTCCGCGATGGGATTCCATGGCTGCGCCAGCCCGTGCTTCGATGGGGGAGTTGGACGGTGCTCGTGTTGTCCGGCATTCTCGTGGCCGCGAGCCTGCATCCCCATTACCTGATCTATTTCAACCGCCTGGCAGGCGGCCCGACAGGCGGACACCACTACCTGGTGGACTCGAATATTGACTGGGGCCAGTCGTTCAAGGCGCTAAAAAAATATCTGGACGAACGAGAAATTGATCAGGTATGGTTGAGCTATTATACTTATGCTGACCCGGCACTTTATTCCATTCGTTACCAACCCATTGCCCCTTCACCCAACGCGCCTCCCGTACTCCCCTCTCGATTCGCCCCCGCGCCTGGGGTCTATGTCATTGGCGCGACCACATTACAGGGCGTGATGGTGGTGGATCCAGACAACTATGATTGGTTCCGTCATCGGGAGCCACTTGGGCGTCCGGGGACTGCTCTGTTCGTCTACCAGGTCGCCCCACTTGACGAACCACCAGGCTGGCTGGCACAGTGTACAACACCCGTGGCACCTCTCACTCCCGAGGCGGTGGAAGAAGGATTTGGCCGCAACGGGCTGCGGATGGTCTACTTTGACTGTACTACTGCATGGTTATATCCAAACGGCGGCGATTCGCCTGGATGGTACGCGCTGTTTCGAGACACAGCGCGCAGCGACGACCCGTTCATCCAGACCCGTTTAGCAGGAAAAGCGCCAAGTTACGAACAGCGCTGGACAGGGACGCTGCCACCTTTTGCCATCTATGAACATGTCTCCCAGCCCATATTTCCTCTCTCAATGCCCGACGACCCTATCCAGATTGGGCATTTGACCTTTCTGGGGCACACAAGCACTGTCTTATCCTCCGCGCGGCCAGGCCAGACCATCGACATGGAAACTTGGTGGCGAGTGGACAGTTTGTCACAGCGTCCCCTCTCGATCATGATGCACTTGATAGGGCCGGGAGGTGTCCCCGTCGTCGTGGGCGATGGCCTGGGAGTTCCCATCGAACAGTGGCAGATCGGTGATGTGATCGTTCAACGGCATACACTGGTGCTGCCAGCAGATGCACCGGCAGGTGAGTACATCCCGATGACGGGCGTCTATTGGCTCGACACTGTGGAGCGATGGCCTGTCGAGAGGGCCGGAGAGTCAATCGGCGATCACCTGACGTTACCAACGATCCCCGTGACAGCAGAAAAATAGCAAGTCATCACAACGAAAAAAGCCCCCGCTTTGAGCAAAAAGCGGGGGCTTTATAATCGTTCGTTCTCTACTGCGTAGTGAATTCTTGCACGTTTGAAACCCAGAGTTCGCAACTTGTGCCGGAATAACCCCGTGATACAACAAAGTACTCATAAGTGGTATCTGGTTGCAAGCCCATGATGGATATGCTGTGAGGATTTTCTGATCCCTCGTCCACTTCTGTCCACTGCCATGAACCCTCTGACCGGTTGACAAGAGGCAAGTAAATGACATGCGCAAGCAAAGTCCCTGGAGGGGTAGTAGATTCACTAGAAACACGGCGATAATAAACCTGGTTCATCGTATCAGCGGGGTCTGTGTGCCAAACTACCGTGACCATCGTAGGTCCAGCCGTATATGACGGAGTACCGACGAATCCACCCGTGTTGACGACCCGGTTATCAGGATCATCAAGCAAGTCGCCCGACCACGCGACACTCTGGAAAGAACCCGTGTCCCAGTGGATTTTGTGTGAGACCCCACCACGGGCATCGGCATACAAAAAGACGACGATTTCATCATCCAATGCCTCGGCAGTTACCTCGAGACGTCCAAAGTCATCAGTATACTCTGTGTGAGAAGTTCCCCATACCATCGTGCTGGGCCAATTGTGAACGGCTGGGTCATTTTCCGAATCTGGATGCCAGCCAGTTGGTTCTATGCCTACTTTGAGGTCCGCCAACCAGTCAGCATCTTCTTTTTGCCTGGAATACCCGTGCATTGTGAACTTGTACGAGTGGCAAGGATCGACACCGGTGATGACTTGATACAAGCCAGCGACCTGACGCCCCGAGTCTGAAAAGGCACGTATCTTGACAGATTCATCACCAGAATGTGCAGTGTCATCTGGATCGCAATCTACAATGTCCGTACCATTCAGGAACCATAGCCGCCAATCCTGAGTATCGTTTATATCGTTGCCGGCAGGGATCAAAGCACCAGGCGGATAAGAACTATCGTAGCGTTCATGAAAATAGTACCAGTAGCCATTGTCAAAGTCGGGATTATGCAAAGAGGAACTAGCAGTGACCGCATCGTTGCCCGCCCAACTGGCAGGAATAGTATTTTGGTCGGCGTGAACAAAAGTGAATGTGGCAATGGATGCAAGGAATCCCAACACCACCAACACAGCCACTGGACCCAAGCGTAGAAATGGGGACTTCATATTAAAACCCTCCTCAAGGTGTTTGTTTTTTGGGATCGGCACAAAGTATGCCCAGTTTGTTTCATTTATGCCAAGTCCCTTTTTGGAAGAGCAGTATAAATGAAAAGAGACCAAGTGTCAAGAAACTTGAGGCTCAGATGGACAGCCATATTCCTCTGATTCGCCAAGAGATTATGAGAAATTGTTGTTGTGGACAGAGTCATCCTGTACCCAGTTGTGAACCAGACCATTTTCACGTTGTACGTTGACCGACAAGTGCAATCATGGTATGATTGCCACTCTGAATTTTTCCGGGGTTTGGAGGTTATTTACATGGGAAATCTAGTTGCGTCAGCGCCACTCTCGCGTGGCGCACTTTTATTTAATTTGGGCATTGGGTTGATACTGTCGCTTCTGGTAGCCTGGTATTATGAGCATTACAGTCAATCGTTGTCAAACCGGCGCAAATTTGCGCAATTGTTGCCCGTGCTCACACTCACGACGGCGATCGTGATCTCGATCGTCAAATCGTCATTGGCGCTCTCACTGGGACTAGTTGGTGCCCTTTCTATCGTCAGGTTTCGCACGGCGATCAAAGAACCAGAAGAGTTGATTTTCTTGTTCATCGCCATCGCCATTGGCCTGGGTGTCGGCGCCGACCAACGTTGGCTGACAGTCGTTGGCACCGCGGTCGTTTTGGGGTACATGGCGGCGCGTACGCTCATCACACGCAAGCCACAGGTCAGCAACCTATACCTCAACGTGATGGTCAAAGAAGACGAGGAACAAGATTCCCTCTTTAGTCAGATCAATGATCGTCTGCTAGAATACGCAAGTGTGATAGATTTCCGACGCCTCGACAGTCGTGATGGCATTTTGCAACTCACGTATTTCATTCATTGTCACACCCCACAAACGCTCAGCGACATCATTGACGATCTCAAACGTCACTTTTCTATCCACGAGATCAGCTTTATCCAACAGGATCAAGTGTTGGGAGGATAAGTGAGGATCACCAAAGGAGATACCAGGAGGAAACGTCCCATCTCTCCCCTCTCTACTCTTTGCTCTCCCTCTGGCGTTTTGCAAGTGGGTCTGTTGTTTTTGGCTTTTGTGGCTGGCTTTGTCATTCACCAACAGGGCTGGCATCGTCCGCTAGTTACTCTGCTCACATCCCTTGTTCGACATCCCGCCTTTACAGCCACCGCGCTGCTTGATCGCTCTGACCTGCCTACATTGTACGTGGATGTGGGTTTTGAGGATTATCAGATTCTGCTCGATAAGCGCAGCCAAGCACTCCGCCTGGGCGCCAACGTCGTGTCTGACCAGGACTATGTACTCATGAGTGTGAGCCACGACAACATCAGTGTGGCAGTCGAGATGCGCCTCCCGGAAGGGCCGGCAAAGGGCCTGGAGGGCGAGGTGTGGCCCTTTGAAGTCCTAGTTCAAGACAGCAAAACGCTGTTTGACTTGCATCGCTTTACCCTCGTGCCGGCTGATACAGCGGTGCTTTCGACTTGGGGGTATCTGGAAGCATTGCGTCGTGCCGACTTTTTGTCCCCTCGCTATCGTCTGATCCAATTGGTTTTGAACGGCAGTCCCAAGGGCATTTACGTCCTGGAAGAACAACTGACCGCCGAGTCACTGGCAGACGGAGGACGACCTGGGGATGCCATACTTTACTTTGACCAAGGCGCGTATTGGGATGCCTACGCTCAACTGGGCGACACGCTACATGGCAGTGGATTCCAATACGCCCGGGTCACGGCAGATTGTGTGTCTCAAGATGAGACGCGGACATCTTTCGCGTGCGCTGACGCTGTCCATCATCTGCAAGCGCTAGAGTCTGGCGAACGCGCTTTACCTGACGCGATGGATACAGAGCAGATGGGCACATTCCTGGCGCTCACCACACTCTGGCGCGGCACATCCGAACTAGATTGGCGCACCGTGCGCCTGGCGTATGACCCGCTTACAGCGCGCTTTGAACTGATCGGCGCGGGGCGTGTTCTATCGCCAGTCACCCCTATGCCAGACTATTTCATCGATGATCCATTGATACAGATGGCCTACGCCCGTGCTTTGGTAGAATTTAGCCACCCAGACTACCTGGCACAACTGCAAGCTGACCTGGGCAATGACCTGGAGGCTCTACAACAGGCATTGGGGATCGAGATGGGTTACCTAGAGTTGCCGTGGACGACGTTGGAAACACATCAAGCGGTGATGCGTCACATGATCACGCCCTCACACACGTTGTTTGCTCGTGTCGAAACGAACGGTGATGCAGATGATGCACTGGTGGTGCGCTTGAGCAACGTCCAACCGTTCCCCGTGGAAATCGTCGGTCTGGACATTGGTGAGAACGTTTTCCTGGACATTCCCCCGGCTTGGATAGATGAATCTGATCGCGCGCTGTTGGTGGACGTGCCTGATGCCGTCATTGTACGCGCCGCCACCGCATCCGTGCCACGGGACGTTCATCTCCGAGTACCGCCCGAGGCGATTCCCAGGGACCACGAGTGGGACTGGCAGAATCCCGGCGAGATCCAAATCGTCACTCGCTTGTTTGGATTGACGGGTCAGAATATTATCGTTATCGCAGAACAAGGACAATGAACACCGTAATTCAAACTCCTCGTTATGAGGTCAAAATACCGTGCGAGCCGCATCACCTGCCGCAGATCCAGGCCCTGGTGCGCTTGCATCCGGCCCACTGGCGCGTCGCTTACCCGCCGCGCCAGATCAACAACGTATACTTTGACACAGCCGATTACCAAGGTCTCAACGGAAACCTGAGCGGCGTGGGTACCCGGGGCAAGCTTCGCTTACGCTGGTATGGCCCTTGCCTGGATACGATCACCGAGGCACGCTTGGAACTCAAATACAGGGAGGGAGCAGTAGGGTGGAAGGGTATCTGGCCCCTCGATATCACGCTAGACCTGGCGCACGCGTCCTGGCCCAAGATATGCCAGAGCATCCGAGAGGCTGCCGACGCGCGGGCCGGTTTGTGGCTGGCTCAGTTTGCGTACCCGGCCTTGATCAACCATTACCAACGCGCATACTATGTCACGACAGATCAAAAAGTTCGTTTGACCATAGACACCAGGCTCCGGGCGTTTGGACAGCGCTTTTCAGACCGTCCGAACCTGCGCCGTCCTGCCGTCATCGCGGATCGTGTCATCATCGAACTAAAGGCCCCGACGGATCGCGTGTCTTATCAGCGACTCACCGATGCACTGGCCCATTTTCCCCTCCGCCCTGATCGCCATTCCAAATACGTCCGCGGGATGCTGGCCGCTCCCGATTTTGATGGAGTGGAATTGTTATGAAAATTCCCAGCGACCCGACCGCGAACAAGGACAGAAAGCGGGTTTTTCGGCCAAGGCCCAGTTTCTCGTCTCCGCCAGTGCTCGCCACGTTACTGATCCTAGCCTTTGTCGCCGGACTGTCCCTTTCCAACCTCCTCATACCACCCGCTCACATTTCCGCACCTCCAAACGCCTACGCCCCCTTCCCTCTCAACCCGCTCACACCCACTCCTCTCCAACCTTCCCCCACGCCCCCTCCCACTCCCACGGCCACTACGCCGGGCGCTGGAGATACCCTGGAAACACTCTACATTGAAATTGCGCCAGCAGACGTGGCCCAGATTGAGGCCAAACGGAAACAAGCGCTACAACTGGGCATCCTGCTGTCGAGCGGCGGTGACTATGTCCCGGCTACCATTCGCGTCGGCACTGGTGGGAGCGAGTCGCCGGTTGAACTGCGCCTCAAAGGCGATTGGACAGATCATTTTGCGTCTGACAAATGGTCGTTCCGCGTGCGCGCGATGGGCGAGAACTATGTGTTTGGGATGCGCACATTTTCGCTCCAGGATCCGTCCACGCGCACTTTTCTCAACGAGTGGGCGCTTTTGCAAAACCTGCGCTTGGAAGGCGTGCTCGGCGTGCGCTATCGCTTTGTCCACATCGTCTTGAACGAAGAGTACAAGGGCATCTATGCGCTGGAGGAGGGTTTCTCCAAAGAACTATTCGAGGCGCAGGAACGCCGCGAGGGGCTGATCATTCGCTACGACGAGGACCTGGTGTGGGAATACCGTGCCTTTTACGACGATCAACTGGTCCCCCAGGCTATCAATGAGTTTTACATCATTGACGAGTTCCAATCCGGGCGGATCAATGCCGACCCGGCCCTCTCCGCACAGCGCGACGTTGCCGTTGGTCTGTTACGCGCGCTGTGGACCGGCGAGCAGAGTGGCGCTCAAGTATTCAACATCGAGACGATGGGTCGCTTTCTCGCTTTGAGCGACCTGTGGAGAGCGCGCCACGCCCTGGTCTGGCATAACCTGCGCTACTATTATGACCCGATCACGGCCCGATTGGAGCCGGTCGCCTTTGACTGCCATCCACTGGCCTCGACTCGTTCCACCGAGGGGATCGGATTGCCCCAGGAAACCTTTTACCGCGACCCGTACTTGCAAGCTGCTTATGTCCGGGAACTGGAGCGGATCACCCAACCCGGTTACGTCGAGCAATTGGAAGCCCAGCTAGGCCCCCAGTTCGACGCCCTGTACGCTGCCCTGGAACCTGAATTCGGCCCAGATGTCCTGGCGCGTCCCTGGGATACGCTGCGCATACGCCAGGGATTGCTTTGTCAAATGTTGGATCCATACCAGACAATCTATGCCTACGCGCAACGTGACGAACGACAAATGGCTATTGACGTGGGCAACCTCCTGGACCTGCCCGTCGAGATCGTCGGTCTCGAGGTGGACGGTGCAATGTTGCCCGCCCACGACGAGTGGGTCCAATCTGAATCAAGCGACTTGGTCGTGCCGTCGCCTTTAGAGGGCTTTGAACAAGCTCTCGTTCTGCGGCCCCTCGATCCCCAGGCGACGCACATACCCTACGTCCACCTGCAAATTCCCCCCCCGGCGACGTTTCCCACTGATACTGTGCCCGAGATCAACGTCGTCACCCGGCTGTGGGGCCAAAGCACGACGCATACTCAGACCGTGTTGCCCGGTTACGCCCTGCCGCTTGCCCAAGGACCGCTGCCGACCCCGCCCACAGTTGAGCAGGCATTAGGTCAACATCCCTACTTGCAATTGGTTGATGGGCAGGATACCCTGCGCATCGCAGGTGGGATGTGGGACGTCAACGGCGATCTGATCCTGCCCGCCGGCTTTGGCCTGCGCCTGGACCCAGGCACGACGCTGCGCTTTGGGCATAATAACTTGCTGCTCTCCCGTGGCCCTCTCGATTTCCAGGGCACCGTCGACGCACCGATTCTTTTGCAACCCAAACAATCGAAGGAAAGCCAAGCGGCGCCCGTCACTGACCGGTGGAACGGCATTGTCGTATTGCAGGCGGACGGGCCTTCGGCCTGGAACTATGTCACCGTCGAGCGCGCATCCGCCGTGGATCGGGATGGTTGGACGCTCACCGGCGGCGTTACTTTTTACGCAAGCCCCATCCGCCTGGAGAATTGCCGCATCCTGAACAGCCAGGCCGAGGATGGCATCAACGTCATCCGCACCGAGTTTGCGTTCGTCCGCTCCGAGTTCGCGCACACCGCCTCCGATGCCTTTGACGCCGATTTCAGTCAGGGAGTGGTCGAAGAATGCGTCTTTCACGACATTGGCGGCGACGGCATCGACGTCAGTGGCAGCGATGTACGGCTACACAGTGTACGGCTGCTCGACATTGGCGACAAAGCGATCTCGGTGGGTGAGGCCAGCCGTCTCACGGCCCAGGACGTGTACATGGAGAACGTCACCTTTGGTCTGGTGAGCAAAGACCTCTCGCGCGCCACGCTCGACGATGCGACGATCGTCAATGCGCGGCGGGCCGGGCTTGCCGTCTATGTCAAAAAACCCGCTTATGGTCCCGCGTCACTCGGCGCTCATTCCATTACCTTTGTAGACGTGCCGCCAGAACAGCACACGCTCGTTCAGACCGGCAGTTGGATCGATCTGGAGGACACGCGGATATGGGGAGTGGATTTTGACGTGGAGGGGTGGTAGATGGCGGGCGTCCTCCGCAACTCGCAGTCCCCCATACTGTGGACATTTCTGGGCTTGAGCTTGTTGCTTCCATTGATCGTGGCCGTGGGATGGGGCGGCATTTATGCCGATGCGGCCTACGAACAGTTCCAACAGGCGCACGCTATTAGCGCGGGGCAGAGTTGGGACCTGCGCGGCTTTAGCCCACTCTACACGCTGTTATTGGCGCTGGCGGATTTTTTGCACCTGCCATTGCTGCCCATCGCCACGATGATGAGTGTGCTCGGCTGGATGACGGCCATCATCGCCTGCTTCCTCACCGGCCTGACCCTCGACCGCCCGACGTTTTCCATTGCAGTGGCTGTCCTATTGACACTGCACCCACTGCAAGGCCGGGTGCTGGGTCTCGAACAAGGATTTGTCTTGGGCCTGATGGGCCTGGCAACGTGGTGGGTGGCGCGAGGCCGGGTCAAGACCGCCCTGGTCGCAGCACTGATCCTGCTTGTGACCCAACCATTGACGAACCTTTCACCAGAGTCTCTGTGGAACACCCCGCGCCTGACCACGCCGCTGCTAGCGGTGTTGGATGTTCTCATCGCTGCCGGGTTTGCCTTTCTCGTGCCAGACCTGGATTGGTTGACGTCACCGGTGCTCGACAGGCACGCGCTAAAGAAAGGCTTTTGCGTCCTCGGCCTGGCTGCACTGGCGTTTGGGCAAGGGCGCGCACTGGCGCAGGATTGGTGGCTCCGTCCCACCGACCGCCCGGCGTTGTACGAGACGCTCGCACAGTGGCTACAGACGCACGCGCTGCCCACAGAGACCATCGCTACGCAACATCCCGGCTTGATGGGACACTTGTCTCAGCGCGCCACAATGCCGCTGCCCCAGGCCGACCAGGCAAGCGCATCCTCCCTCGTGCACGCACTTGAACGCGAGCGCCCCGACTATTGCATCGCCCTGAACAGCCTGGCCTGGCGTGGCGTGCGGGCACAACCCTGGTTCCAAGAGCATTATGCAGAGATGTACCAAATCGCCAGTCCCTACGACGCAAGCACGCCCCTGATTCTGTTCCGCTACGCGCCTACGCCATTCGACGCCGGAAAAGCGATCAGCACGACGGCGACTTTTGTCGTGGACGAGTCTACGGGGGAACAGTTCGCGCTTGCCGGCTACCGCCTCGACAGCCAGCGCATCACCCCTGGCGAACCATTGCACCTGACGTTGTACTGGCAGGCCACAACTGTGCTCCGCCAATCCTTGTCACTGACCGTGCGCCTGTTTGACCCGGCGACGGAAGAGACCTGGGTCCAGATCGAGAACCCGGTTCCCGGCGGGCTTGCGACGGACCTCTGGAATGACGGAGCACAGTTCGACGACCGCTACACCCTGCTGCCACCCGCTGATATGCCACCCGGTGAATACGTCCTGGACGTAATGTGCCACTTGCCCAACGGTCGTTCTCTGGCGGTGCGCGCCGACGATGGGACGACGGAAAAAGCTGTAGAGACGAGACTCACTCTCACCCAGGTCAGTCGCCCTCCCAGCGTCAGCACCGCTCCCCTCACACCAGATCATCCGTTCAACGCGACTTTTGGCAGTGTAGGTGAAATCGAACTGTCAGGCTATGATGCCGTGACCCGGATCTCGCCGGGCGACACGCTGCGCGTGGCACTGTATTGGTACGTCCGGCAGCCTGTGCCACTCAACTATAAAGTCTTTGTTCATTTGTTGTTTGCTCAAGACAAATCTATCGTCCTGGCCCAGGGCGACGGTTTGCCGGTCGCTTGGACTTACCCCACCGTAGAGTGGCAGCCGGGCGAGGCCATCCGTGACGAGCACCTTTTGGTGCTCCCATCGTCGGCGCCACGTGGCGACTATTGGCTCGTCGTGGGTATGTACGACTCGGCCACTGGCGAGCGCGCCATCGTCCGCGATGCCGACGGGAACGAAATCGCTGGCTTGCGCGTGACGCTCCAACAGGTCCAGGTACGGTAGAAGCAATGAACGATAAACGTTCTACCCGCTCAATGCTTTATTTGTTGCTGCTGATCGCCGTGTTGCTTGCCGCGCTCTGGCTGACCGATAAATTGGAGCGCGACACGTTGCTGCTCGCACCGCAACTTGGGACCGTCGATTCTGGCGCTCCACGTTCTATCCCGACTTTTACCCCCCCTGGCGGCGCGTACGAGCACAGCCTGCGGCTCGACATACAAGCATCCCAACCTGATGCCCCGCTTATTTTCACTACGGGAGGCCACACCCCAACCTTGACCATCGGCACTCTTTACGAGCGGCCCCTGCTCCTCGATGCCAGCGCGCCCGGCGTCACCGTCATGCGCGCACGTCAGATTGTGAACGGTGTAGCTGGCCCGGTGGTCAGCGCTTCTTATATCGTGGGGGTAGAAAACTCGCTTCCAGCCCTCTCGATCATCATCGATCCACGTGATCTATGGGACGCCGAGCGCGGTATCTTGGTCAACACCTGGCAACGCGGACGGGAGTGGGAATGTCCGGTTCACGTGACCTACGTCGAGGGCACTCGTCCTGGACTCGGACAAGTACAGGGTGAGCGGGGGTTCGAGATTTCCGCCGGGCTGCGCATCCACGGCGATCGCTCTGTGCGCAAACGCTCTGTGCGCAAACGTTTCGATGGGGCCAAGCAGTCATTTCGACTCTACTTTCGTAATGCATACGGTGCAGCGCGCCTGGAATCCTCACCATTTTCCGAGCACCCGCGCCAGGCACAATCGTACAAACGTCTTTTATTACAGGCTGGGGATCGCGCGGGCCGTTGGACGCTTTTGGACGAGCAACTCATGTCCGACGTCGCTGCCGAAATTGGCGGGCGCGTGGCGCGTGCCCGCTTTGTGTTGCTGTTCTTGAATGGAGCACCGTGGGGCGTATACCGCTTGAGCGAGCGCATCGACCGCTTTTTTCTGGAGGACAATTTGCGCATCCGCTCTGCCGATCTGATCCAGGATGGGCGCGCGGAGGAGGGTGACGACGTCCACTGGAACGCGCTGATGGATTGGTTGGCGACTCATGATCTATCTGACAGGGCAAACTATGCCTATATTCAGACTCAGGTTGACGTGGATGACTTTATCGATCACGCTATCCTCCAGATGTACTTTGGCCTGCCAGCGGACCGCTTTGTGGCCGTTCGACCGCGCGTGGAGGGAGGGCGTTGGTTTTGGCTGTACGGGGATTCTGCTTCAGAAAGTGGGATTTTAGGAGGAAATTTACTTTCTTCCGACTTGGGCGACGTGGCGCTGTTGCAACATCGTTTGCTGGAGAATCCCGACTACCGGATCCAATTTGCCAAGCGCACCGCCAACCTGCTGAACACGGTGCTGGCACCGGAGGTTATGGCGATGCGCGTTGATCGCTTGGCCGCGCAGTTACAGCCCGACATCGCGCACGAGACTGACCGTTGGCCCACGCTCACCGATTGGGAGCAGAACGTCGCCATTTTGCGAGACACCCTCCTGCACCGGTCAGACGAAATCCGGCAGCAAGTGCTCGCGTCATCCAATTTGTCCGGCACAGCGTCTATCGAATTCCACTCGACGCCAGATGGCGGTGGCAACATTTTCATCGCCGGGCATTGGCTGCCTGGGTCTCCCTGGAATGGCATCTATTTTCTAGGAACCGATATTCACGCCATCGCCGTTCCCGTCTCCGGCTATGTCTTTGAGCGGTGGGAGAACACGGCGCACCAGTCGCCCCGTTCCACGTCCATCACCATCACCGTAGACGGGCCGGACACGCTTACGGCTCGCTTTGTCCCTGTGCCCCAGGATGACCCCCCGTTGCGCCCCAACGACGTGATTATCAACGAATACTGGATCAACGACGATGGGACACGCTACACCACTGTCGGAAATCGTCCCATCGAGCAAGATTGGTTAGAGTTGTTGGTCACCCGTCCAGGTACGGTCGATCTGCGTGCTTGGCGCATCACCGACAACGACACCAAATTGGGCACACGCGAAGGCTCGATCATCCTGCCCCAGTTCGAGTCCCTGGCTGCTGTACCGCGCGGCACGGTCATTTTGATCATTGCCACCGAAAGCAACTCGAATGCGGCCTATTTTGGGCAGGATGACCTCGATTTTGAGGATGGGCAGATGGTCTTTTACGTCGGCAACGGCAATCTCGACGTGATCACGGACCCGGGATTTGGCATTGGACGGGGAAATGATAACCTGGCCTTGCTGGCACCTGGTTCTGACGGACTCCCATTGACCGCCGACGACGTTGGGATCGATTTCGTCGCCGAAGGAAATGCCATCACGCCTTTCTCGTTCGGTGTCTTGAGAGATGGTGTTGTGTTCAAAGCGCCGTTTTGGGACCTGGGAGGCGATGATGGCGTCCTATTTGTCGGAAAAACAGACGCCGGGCGTGATGGTCAGAACGATGACAGCGCCGGATGGATCGTCGCTCCCTCAGCCGAGCAATCCGGGGATGGTACGAGACTGGACAATACAAATATCCTGACCCCGGGCGCTTTGAACTATTGGCAAAGTGAAGCGGCGATTCAACCCGGCGTTTTGACGTGGTCTTTTATCGGGCTGGTGCTCGTGGTGATCGCGCTGTATCTGCGCATCAAGGCTGATCAATCTGCTCCGCGAAAAACGACGGGCAGGTAAAGCCGGTTCGTTTTGCCCATTACGCCATAAACCCCTGTGTGTCCTACCCACGCGACAAGATAGTTACCTGCCCTTTCCACCACGGCGATGTCGTTCGTCACCCAATCTGTCGGACCGAGGCGGTAGAGGCCCAAAGTATCCGTGACCATTCCATAGAAATTCGATCTAGTAAAACCCAGTGTGAGCTTGAGCGGCATATTCAGACTGCCCAAGGTGCCGGGAATGGACATGGTTATGGTTCCAGATTCAGATATAGAAGGACTGGCATCCAAGTAGAAAAAGTGGTCGATGCCTTGTAGATCGTGTTGTGTGTTTTGACGACCATCAAAGGTGATGGTAAAAGTTGTATTCGCGTCCACTACCCCAGGCGCAGCGCTCAACAGCGTCAAGTGCTCCGGGTTCGCCAGCCAAAGGGCGCCACCATCCGGCCCGATGTCGCCAACGGCAAAAGGCATGGGCGTCGGCGTGGGGGATGGGGTAGGCATGGGAGCAGGGCCAGTTCTGGCGCAGCGAATGCCATTCCTGGTCCACTTGTAAACCTCTGACTCGTCCAGGCGAACGTATGTGGTAACACCTCTCCAACTGTTTTTCCACGAACCTCCACGTACCACGCCTTCATTTTTATCCGTGCTTCCCGCTCCCTGGGGATTGTGATACGGCGAGTTGTGGTAATAGCGACTCGCGTAAATATCGCTGGTCCATTCGCAGACGTTGCCCGCCATATCCAATGCTCCGTATGGGCTGACATTTTCGGGATAGCTGCCCACTGCAACTGTATCCCCCACACAATTATATTCACGATCAATACCCCACCGATAGTTCGCTCGATCACACGAAGGCTCATCGTTGCCCCACGGAAACAGGCGCAGGTCTGTTCCACGTGCCGCCTTTTCCCACTCGGCCTCTGTAGGCAGCCGTTTCCCGGCCCATTGACAAAAAGCCCTGGCCCGATGCGAATCTACATAGATCACGGGATAATTATCAAACTGGGGATTCTTGTAATAGTTCGAGCGAGTTTCAGACCGGTCATCAAGGGGAGGCAGACAAGCTCCTGCTTCCTCACAGGCCTGGTACTGGGCGTTTGTGACTTCGGTGCGATCAATGTAAAAGCTATCTAGGTACACAGTGTGCACGGGACGCGCATCGACGTCACAATGCTCGTACGAGAGGTCATAGGCGCATCCCATAGAGAATGGACCTGCTGGCACAAACACTTGGACACTGATTTGAGCAGCATTCGCGCCGCTCCAACGATCCCCCGAGGGCTTTGCAAGAGTGGGGACAGCAACTATGCTAATCAATAGCAAACTAAACCCGGATAAAAGAACAAATAGAAAAGCCATTTTGGAATTCACTAATTTCATTATTTTCCTTTGGGCACTGGTTCAGTTGAATGGGATTACGATGTAGCCGAGGTTTCCATAGCGCGTAAGGCCCTGCGAGGTATGGAAACCTCGGCTACTATCCAGAAATCCCACCCAACTGAACTAGTACCTTCCTTTGATCATTACTCAATTTCGATAAAGGCCAATGCTATGTTATCGTCGTCACTGGCCATCAAGCGTGTCATGTCATCAAGCCAATATGCGCCGCCGCGCAACTGGTAGCTGGTCAACGGTGCGTCGTTCGGGATCGTCAATACGTGGCGTTGCACGATCACATCACCCGGCTGCCATTGCTCAACCGTCACACCCAATCTATCCCCTGTCGCGATGGGTACACCATTCGCATCCGTTAGATGCAACATCAGTGAGAGCGGGCGGGATGGGCGCTCGACCACACGCCAATACGTTAGCACCTCCACCGATGTGCCTTGCCGGGTCGATTGTGGCGCGTAGTAGCCCAAAAATGTCAACGTTCCATCCAACGTGACATCCCCTTGCTCAATGGTCGCCGGTGGCGTGACCATCCTGCCCGTCCATTCCCAGATCGTAAAGGGCGGCAGATCACCCGGTGTCGGTTGCACATAGCTCAGACGTAGTGCGGTCAAATTCAAACCCTTTACCCAGTCAGGATACCACTCCAGGCGCTCTCCCCCCACCGGCCAGCGCAATTTGTCAATTCCGGGTGTCGTTCGGGCGTACCATCCCACGGATGCGCCTCCATCCGGAAAGACCCAACTTGTTTCGCAATCAAAATAGATCCGCCGCAGCGAGTTGGAACCAAACCCTTGTGCAATAACGTCTGCCGTGAGCGGCACGACTGGAAGCGTACACTGGGCGACCCAATTGCCCTGGCTCTCTTCCACTTCGTAGAGAAACATCACGTGCCCGATTTTCGCTTGTGGCGGGCGGTGCTGGAACCAGTCATACGTCGAGGGAAGCGGCAGCGGCACGCCATCCAACGTCGTCGCACTGATGGCATATAGACCCGGCCCCGGGTTAAAGCGTCTGGGCAACACCGGGGGCGCGCTGGTCATCGGTGCAATTGGCTCATACCGCACGCCATACGTCGCGGGGTCGAGAAAGGTGAACGTGGACAGTTTCACCGGCTCTAGGTTGTTCCGCCGTTGATGTTCGGCCAGTGCCTTGAATGTCTGTCCCCAATCCGTGTTGGAATCGGCCAGATAGCGATAGCCATGGTCCATTCCACCTGCGATGGGATTAAAATAGGCCAGATAGTGGGGAGAGATCGACAACGTACCCACACACAAGCACGCGATCAGAACCCAACCAGCGATACGTGCTGCGCGCTCCCTGGCGACGAGTGTGAGACGGGATGCGGACACGAAAAGGAACGGCAGCACGGGCAGCAGGTGACGGTAGCCAATGTTGATCGTGCTGGTCAAGCTGAAAACGGCGTACACCAGAGGAAAAAGACCCACGGTCAGTTCGTCCATTATGCCACGTCGCCGTCCGAACAGCAGCGCGGCGATGGTCAGCGCGGTGAACGTCAAAGTAAGCAGCGGTGTCTTGAGCACAAAAGCGAGCGGGAAATACTGCCACCAACCGTGCATCCCGTTTTGGCCCAGCAAGAACGACTCTCGCCCGTAGGAGATGACGTCCCTCAAGCGCAGCCAGCGCTCAATGTGGCTCGCTGCCGGCAAGGGGATTGTCCCCTGCGCGACCTGGGGCAGTGTGCGTAGCTCGAATAGATACAGGCCCCACACCACGAGCGCGGACACCATGACCATAGCGCCATAAGAGACCGTCCGGCGCAATATCGTCTTTGTTCGCGCTTTATCTTTTGCCCCTTTCATCCAGGTATCTATCAACGTCAGCAGTCCGAGCACCGGCAGTAACAGGGTCGCGGTCAGCTTGGCCCCTTGCGCCAATCCCAACAATAGCGCCGCCGCCCACCAACGATGCTGGCTGGTGGGTGCTTTTTGATAGCGCGCAAAGGCCCACACGGCCCAAAAGATAAAGGCGACTGCGCCCATATCGGTCGTCGCCAGGCTGCCGTGGGCCAGGATATTGGGGTCAAAGGTCATTAGGGCCAACGCGCACAAGCCTGCCGTCGGGCCAAAGCAGTTTGCGGCCCAACGATAGACCGTCGCGGCCAGCAATAGCGTCAGTAACGCCACGAGCACGCGCGGGGCGACGATCACCCGATCAATGGGTTGATAAGGCAGCAGGGTCTCCTGCGCGACCGAGATCAGGTCCCCTTTGGCCCAGCCGTCCGCTTGTTCCGGTGGGGCCAAGTCGGGTACGAAAAAGAGGGGCCAGGAAAACAGCGCTTTGACCAGCGGCACGTGTTCATCCATCAACCGCATTTGGCCAGTGCGGAGGTATCCATAGCCGCTGGTGATGTGAAAGCCCTCGTCAATCGTCATTGAGAGTTGCGTCGCGGCGGTAAGTAGTTGGGCAAACATCACGGCTAATAACAGGAGCGCGGCCAACGATTGCCAACGCCACGGGGATGGGTGTGCGGCTGGCTTCATCTCAATCCTGTACCTCAATTTGCCCGACCAGCAGCCGGTCGCCGACCACATCACCATTTTGCAGGATGGGCAAGCGTTCTACGTCGGGCAGCGTGTAGGCGCCGGTCTGTAGCCAGTATGTGCCTGACGCGGTATCGGGCGGCGTCGTGATCTCGTGACGTTGCACGATCACGTCGCCCGGCCGCCACTGGTCAATGGGAACACCCAGTCCGTCACCCACCGCGACCGGGACGCCGTTTGTATCCAACAGGTGCGCCATCAAGGATAGCGGTTGCGTGGGTGTCTGGATGACGTGCCAATAGGTCTGGACCGTTTCTCCTTTGGTCGTGTACCCCAGGAATTCCAAGCCGCCGCCCACTTTTACCGGGGATGTCAACGTCACACCCTCCGCCTCGGCCTGGACCGGCGGCCAATCACTGGGAGCAGCATAGACCTGGACCGGTGACAGTCCCTCCAACGGGTCCTGCCCAAACCATTCATAGACCGTAAAAGGCGGTACAAAGCCGGAGCGGGTCTGTTCGTAGGCCACCCGCGTCCGTTGGGTGTGTATCGCACTCATTTCCAGGCCCGCGGCATCGCGCGCGTGGACGTACCAACCGCTTCCCGGTGGGTAGAGCCAACTGTTGCCACAATCAAAGTACGCCATGCGCAAATCGTCCTGTCCTAGGCCCTCCATCAACACATCCGGCGGCAGCGGCGCAACGGGGGTGGTGCACTGCGCGGCCCATTCGGTTGGCGGGTGGGCGCTCACCTGGTAGACAAACATCGCGTGCCCTACCCGCCTCACAGGCTCAATTTGGCGAAAATAATCAAACATCTCTGCGTCGGCCACCACGACACCCTGCAAAGTGGTCGCGCTGATGGCATAGACGCCCGGCGCAGGGTTAAAGCGGCGCGGCAGCACCGGCGGCGCATCGGGCCACGGCGGCAGCGGGACATAGTCTAGGCCATAGGCGCGTGGATCGTTGATGGTGTATTGACTCAGGCCGAACTCGGTGACGTTATGCTCATCCACGTATTGCTTGAGCGCCTTCCAGGTCTGTCCCCAGTCCAGGTTCGAGTCGGTCAGATAACGGTATCCGCCGTCTATTCCGCCAGCGAACGAGTTGAAATATGCCAGGTACCAAGGGAAAAGCGCCAACGTGACCCCCACGCAGCCAGCCAGCGCCACCCGGCCCGTCCAGCGCCAGCTCATCGGGACTCGTGCAAAGAGCGGAGCTAGCCGAGACACCCACACGAACAGGAAAGGCAATATCGGCAGCAGATGCCGGTAGCCAATGTTGATCCCGCTGGTCAAGCTGATACCAAAGTAGAGCAACGGCAGCGCCGACAGAGCCGCTTCGCCACGCCACCCTGCCGACCGCGCGCGTCGTCCTAACAGCCCTAGCGCTGTCAGCAGAAACAAGACCAGTGTCAGTGGTGGTGTCTTGAGTGCAAAAGCGATCGGGAAATAATACCACACGCCGTGATGATAGTTCTGCCCCATCAAAAAGGCCGAGTGGCCCTCGCGCATGTGTTCCTGTAACTTGAGCAAGGGCAAAAAGTGACTTGGCGCTGGAATCGGGAACGACCAACCGGGCACAGTGCCGAACTCGAAACGGTACAATGCCCACAGCACGACAAAGGCTATGCCCCCCGCTACGAGTGTTTGCCGCAGGTATGGGGATAGGGATCGCTGGGGCGGCCTCCCCAGCAGGACAAACAGACCGTAAATTGGCAGCAGCATCAAAACCGTTGATTTGACGCCCAGCGCCAACCCCAATACGACCGCCGCGGTCAGGCAACGCCGCCACGACGGCCCGTTCTTTTGTCTGATCCAACGCCAAAAGGTGTACATGGCCGCAAATATCGCGCACGTCGCGCCCAGGTCGGTGGCAGCGACGCCCGCGTGGGCCAGGATATTGGGGTCAAAGGCACACAAGACCAGCGCCAAAAGTCCGGCTCGTGAACCAAACGCATCCGCCGCCCAGCGATAGACCAGCGCAGCCAGCAGTATGCCGATCAGCATCGTCGGCACTCGCGCTGCAAACACCAGGGTTTCGATGGGAGCGTATGGCACGACGACGTGTTGCGCTGCGACGATCAGATTTGCGTCATCCCACCCGGGTGCATTGCGTGGGTCGGGCAAGCGTGGCTGGGCGAGCAACAGCGGGGCGGCTTGCAGCATTTTGAGCAAGGGAGGGTGTTCTTCTACCAGACGATAATCACCGGTTAGCAGGCAAGCATAACCACTGGTGATATGCAGCGGTTCATCCAATGTGATGGATGTGTAGCGTGCGGCCAGAACGACCTGAGAAAATAATACCAACAGTAATCCACATGCCGCCAGTTGTCGACGATTCTTCAAGGAAAAGGTTTCTCTACACATTGTGCGGGGCAAGTATACTTGCTCGACTTGAGATGTCAAGGCAAACTAAACGCATTTGGGAGCTAGTGCTGGACGGGTAACACGCCGTCGACCAGCACCCCAAAGGATGCGGGTGTGACAGCATCACCCGTGGTCACAAAAGAAATCCCTCGATCATCGTCAAATGCCCCAGTAGGGCCCGGTGCCAAGAGGACGAGGTTATCATTTGCCCCCAAGTTGAATCCGGGGTCGATGTCTGTGTCCAGGTAAGAGCCAGAGGCGTGTAGGACCATTAACCGATCTGGAGTATTTACGTCGTCTTGCATCTTTTCCCCTTTTCCTGCCAGGAGAGGAGAGAAAACAATCTGGATGGTCGTGCCTTGTGGTACGTGAGCAAAGGCTGGGTGGTCAGAAAAAATCAACGAGCCTTCGTCGGTTGCGGTTTTCGTGTCATTATCGGTCACGCGCCATCCCCGCAGGTCAATGCCGCCGGAACGCATCACATACAGTTCAAAGTAACTGCCGGTGATGTGACTGTTTTCGTCACTGGGATACCCTGTCAGGACCACGTCGCCAGGACGGGGCATACTCTCATCGACGATCTCAAAGCGTGGAGTGATTTTCTGCGACGTTTCAACCGTCAACGTGATAATCGGAGTTTGTGGCAGACTCGGCGGGTCCCAGCCTGCAAAGTGGTATCCGGGCGCTGGCACGGCTGTGATCCGGACGGGTATGCCCTGAAAGTAGATACCTTGCCAGGGCAAATCCCGCGCAAGGTATCCATTGACGGCAACGTAGCCGGACCCGCTGGTTGGCGGATTGAGGAAAAGCTGTGCTGTACCGTTCAGATCGAAATGTTCGACAACATGTTGTCGAACAAAATCAGGTCGGAAGCGAGCAAAATCGCGCAACTCTTGTACATTGCTTTTCCAGTTGGTAGAACTGGCCCATCGGATCGTTTCGTAGGCAATGTCTGGCTCGAGTTCGGCGGCCAGAACATCAATGTGAGCGATGACGGATGTGGGCGCAAGCGTGGTGTTGAGCAAATCGACGGTGCGGGAAAGAAAGCGTTGGAGAAATACTGGGTTTTCTAACAACTTGCGCCACAAGAGCACCTCGCGTCCATTTGTTAGATAATGATCAAAAGTTTGTAACTGTTCCACTGAATTCCAGTCCACGCGACTGTACGGGCGCACCGGGCGCGCGCCAAACGTTCTATCATTGTCCCAAAATAGCCACTGCCAGCGACCACCCTGCACGCGAGGGCGAAACTGCTGTATGTTGTGAAACGGCCAGTCGACGTTGGCCGCATAGATATAGAGTATATGATAGTCAATAAAGTTCGCAATGTCGACCTGACTTTGAACGTAGGCGTAATGAGCCGGATATGCCAGATCGTGGGTCTCGACGAATTGCAAGAGATGATCCCAATGTTGGCGATCTCCCATAAGAATCGTTTGGTCCCAGGCATGTTCAGGCGTATCCAGATAATCGGCCGACTCGATGCGATAATGATCCATCAGAAAACGGCTGTCGATGCGCTCGCGTATCTGATAGATTCCCCACGAATCGCCATTGACGAACAACAAGACTGGTTGGCTGCGGGTAGCGTATCCGCCGAGTTGAAATGCCAGATTATCGACCAGTTGATTCCGTATCAGTGTCCAGTTCATGTTGTAGAGAGTCATTCCATCTTGCCCGCCATTGTGTAAAACCAAGCGCTTGAAGGACTGCACGTTCGAGTTGGCATTGCCGTCTGCAAAGAGGGGATACGCCAGTTTGCTGCCCCCGTATTCCTGGCGAAAGTAGAGCCGCAACGCCTTTTTGTCAAAGCGGCGGCTCCCTCCGCCGTGGATGCGGACCCCGGCGGGGATGTGGAACCCCGATCTATGGTCTTGATCCACGTAGGTGACGTCTACCGCTCGTTCCCAATCGTTCCCTCTGCCATCAAAATTGACATAGATGCCGCGTTCCACATCCCATAGGTCACTGGGGTCTATGATCAGCGAGATCATTGGCAGCTTGGCTGGCACACCCACAAAGTAGGATGCACTGACAACTGGCCCCAACTCACCGTCGGGCAGAACGGCCCGGGCACGGATGACAGTGACGGCGGGCGTAGCGGTGCTCAGATGAATGGGGCGACCATAAACTGTTCCAACGGTGTGCGTGGGTAGACTGCCATCCGCCGTAAAAATTACTTGGGCGTGGGAATTGGGGATACTGATCGTCAGTTGAATATCTTGGTCGTAATAGCCGCTGGGAATTGAAAAGACGGGGGTCAACAGGGGGCCTGCTTCTACGGACGATTGATGACCCGCAAATACTCCCCCCACATACATCGCAGCCAGTGCCAGGATTGTGAAAAACGCAATCCACAGATGAGCAGATACTTTGGATGTTTGGGGAGTCGAATTAGGGAATTCCAAAGAAATAAATCTCCCAAACAGATTTTGTGATGCAGTCAAAGAGACCTTGAAAAGGCAGGTTATGATGGAATTCCTCGAGCTTTTCCGGTTATTTTGTAACTCGCGTGTGATTTACGAGATTCTCCACCGTAAATTTTGAGGGGAATTAAAAACTGGAAAAGCCTCAAGTCTGGCGCATTACTTGGAAAGCACCCTCGTTCAATAGTTGAGTATAGTGTAACTTGATTCGACGGCTTGTCAACTGGAGCCAAGCTGGACAATGGGTGACTTTTGTGGATAATGAAACTTGGCAGAATAATGTCAGGGAGAAACGAGTGGAGGAGCGACGGGTTATGGTGATGCAAAACAAGAGATTGGAGACCATAGATCGATGACGTCCCTCTGGTCGAAATTGATAAAACTCGTGCGCACACCGCTTTTCTGGCTGAGCATCCTCTACATTCTGGTTGGTGTGATCTATGCACTGGTCACGCCAGTGCTCGAAAAACCAGACGAGGATGGTCACTATGGCTACATCCTCTACATGCGGGAACACCATGCACTCCCCCCACTCACTTTTGCGGACGGGTTCCCATCCGAGTACAAGCAACCGCCCTTGTATTATTTGATCGCTTTAACAATGACCGCTTGGCTACCCGACGATGCAGACCCGGATCATCTGTTGGTAACCAATCCCTACCGGGACCTTTCGGTGCCCGGTCACCGGAACGACAACCGAAATATATTCCTTCACCCGCCATACCTGACGCCGTTGGCATTGGGTGCCAGATTGATATCTTTGCTCTTTGGCCTGGGGACAGTAATCGTCTCCCATTTTCTCGCGTCACAGTTGCTCCCCAAAACATCCTGGTTTCCCATCGCTACGGCTGCGGTCCTAGGATTCCAGCCCCAGTTTTTGTACATGGCGACAGCAGTCAACAACGACGTGGCGATTGCGTTTTTTGGCGCGTTGGCGCTCGCCATTCTGATACACCGTTTACAAAAAGGGCACTCGACCCATTTCGCCGTGTGGATGGGAGGAATCCTCGGCCTCGCCAGTATCACCAAGGTGAGCGGTTTGGTCTTTTTTCCCCTGACAGCTTTGGCCTTGCTCCTGATTCACCGTGGTTTCCGGCGATCCTTTTTCCGAGACGGCATCATCATCCTGCTCGTCGCGCTGCTCGTCGGCGGGTGGTGGTACGCGCGGAATGCCTGGTTGTACGACGACCCGTTGTCTATTGGCGTGCATATATCGGGCGACACAACGGCGAGATCGTTTGGTCAGCGGATCAGACACGACCTATCTAGCATTGAGCATACATTTTGGGCCAACCCATCCCGGACCTTTGTCAGCCAAATGTGGTTGGACAAAATCATCATCTGGTGGGGACGAATCAGTCTGGGACTTTTCGCGTTGAGCTTTGTTGTCAACCGGCAGCATCACGCATCACGCATCACGCCTCAGGCCTGGATCGTGTTGCTGAGTTGGCCCATCACCTTTTTTCTCTTGTTGATCACCTACTGGACCCAGGAAGCTTCGTGGGCATACGGACGGTTGCTGTTCCCGGCGATTGCGTCTATCGCTTTGTTGTTCGTCGCAGGATGGTTGTACGCATTTCCCTACAGTTGGCGACGCATAGTGATGCCGGTTAGCGCTGGGCTGGTGGTGATCGTCAGTATCCTCATCCCTTTCGTGAGCATATACCCATTGTATCATCCTTGGCGTAAATGGGCAGAGGAACAGATCGAATATCCAATGGACGTCATCTACACAGAGCTGGCAACAGGGAGTCGGGTGGCCCATCTCGTCGGCTACAATGTACCCGAACCTTTTGCTACGCCAGGAACGTACACGCCAGTCGAACTATGCTGGAAGCCGCTGGCCCAGACGAACACGCGCTACACGATTTTTGTACACCTCTTGGACCTCAGTCAACTGGACACTCATAGCTCTCCCGGCGTATGGGGCTCGCGGAGGACGTATCCGGGGTTGGGCAACTTGCCTACAGACCGATGGACACCTGGCAAGGTATTCTGTGACGAGGTTATGGTGCACGTTTCTCCAGACGCCCCCACGCCTCTCGCCGCCGCCATAGAGGTTGGCTTCCTCGATCTCGAAACCGGTGACCGTTTACGGGCGTCGAGCGCAGAGGGCGACCCTTACGACGTGATGATCGTCAGAGGTATCTCGATTCTGTCGGCCAAAGAATTGCCAGCGATTGAGCAGCCAGCCAGTTATGTTCTAGGCAATGCAATTGGACTGAATCAAATACAGCTTTTGGACACTAGAGATGATACAATCACGCTGACACTGACCTGGCAATCGCTTCACCCCGTGCCCTACGATGCGACGACCTTTGTTCACTTGAGAGGGGCCGATGGAAATATCCTGGCACAGGTGGACCGCCAACCGCTGGACGGTCGTTTACCCACATCATATTGGCTTCCCGGTCAACTAGTCACGGATACGGTCAGTCTGTCGCCGGTGTACAACACAGACATGGAACAGCTTGTGTGGACCATCGGCATGTACACGTGGCCGTCGTTGGAACGTCTCCCGGTAGTGGATGCAGACGGAAACCCTCAACCCGACAACGCAATTTTGATTGACACATTACTCCCGGTACAGACGAAGGAATAGCGACTTTGAAACAGAAACCGAGCAAATCGCATCGAGCCATCTATATCTGCCTGGCAGCGCTACTACTGGGAATCCTCTTTGCCCAGGCAATGACCAGCATCCCGCGCCAGTCCATCACTTTTGACGAAGACCTGCACATCTCTACCGGCTATGGCGTCGTGCGCACGGGCGACCTCCGCCTGGTCGAGGACCACCCGCCACTGCTTGGGCTTTGGATGAGCTGGCCCCTTTTGCTCTCGCCAGACACCCCCAACCCGTGGGACGTACCCGCCTGGGAATACGGCGACCGGCGGCTCTTTGTGCGCAACGAGATCTGGTGGAGCCTGCCCATAGATACGTGGTCCATTCCTCCCCGCATCCCGGTTGCCTGGTTGGCGATGCTGATGGGGGCCGTTCTTTTCCGTTGGGCCTCCGAGTGGTTTGGCCCTCGTGCCGGGCTCGTGGCCCTGGCATTCTTTGTCTTTGATCCAAATATCCTGGCCCACGGAACGCTGGCTACCCTCGACCTGGGAGTGGCCTGCTTTATGTTTATCGCCATGTACGGCGTCCAGCGCATCTTGCACCGGCCCAGCCGGACAAATTTACTAATGGGCGGAGTTCTTTTAGGGTTGGCGTTGGGGGCAAAGGTGTCCGCCGTGATCGTGCTTCCCATTGGCGTTGGCCTGATCGTTCTGTGGGGTCTCGTTAAACGCTGGCGAGGCAAGCTGGTGAGCCGTGTGTTCGTCTACCTGGGCGTCGCCTTCCTGACATTGTGGGCCGTTCATCTCTGTGACTTTGGTCCTCCACCTGGATTCTCTTTTTCGCTCCCCGCCCCAAACTATTGGAACTCGTTCCTGCGGGTAGGACGACACGTCGCCACGGGCAATCCGGCCTATCTGCTGGGTGAGACGTACATAGGCGGACGGTGGTACTATTTTCCCATCGTCTTTGCGCTCAAGACACCTCTGCCCACCATCTTGCTCGTCGGCGCGGCCCTGGGAATGACCCTGCTGACCGCGTGGAAAAACCCACGCCATCGTTGGCGAGCGCTGATTGTGGGCAGCCTGCCAGCAGGCTATTTTGCTATGAGCATGGCAAATCAAATCAACTTGGGCTACCGGCACATACTTCCCATTCTGCCCTTCCTATACCTCTTTATCGCCCACCTGGTTTCCCACTATCTCACGCATCACGCATCACGTATCACGCATCACGCACCACGCATCACGACCATAGTGCTATTACTCTGGCAGATCATCGGTACACTATCCGTTTGGCCCTTTTACCTGACCTTTTTCAACGAAATCGCAGGCGGGCCAGAAAACGGCTACCGCCACCTGGCCGACTCGAACGTGGACTGGGGCCAAGGATCAAAGGCACTGCGCGACTATTTGAAAGCCCAGTCCTGGCCCGACGTGAAATGGAGCAGTTTTACGTTTTTCATCCAACCAGAACTGTACGAGGTCCAAGCCACGCCGCTGCCTCCGCTGGCAGACGCTCCAGCCGTGCTACCCACCCGTTTTAATCCCGCATCCGGCACCTACATCATCAGTGCCTCCACGTTGCGGGGGTTACAGCTCATTGATCGGGAAATGTACAACTGGTTCTGGCACCGAGAGCCGGATGATGTGATCGCCAACGCGATGCTCGTCTACCACGTCACAGAAAGAACGCCGCCCCCAACCTGGTTGGCCCAGTGCAGTGTGCCATTCGCTCCACTGTCGCCCGACGCGGTGGTCGAAGGATTTGGCCGTGCCGACCTACGCACATTGACCTTTGACTGCACGCAGAGTTGGGTTTATCCAGGTGGTGGTGAGTCTTCCGGATGGTACGTGCTCCACCGAGAAACGGAGGTGCAAGCCGACAGTTTTACCCGGCAGCAACTCGCTCCAGCGCGACTCGGCTTTGAGCAGAAAATCCCCCGCGAGACTCCACCCTTGACCGTCTTTGAGTGGGACCCCCAGGCACTGACCCTTCCGACTGGAGAAGGACTGCTCTGGGCATCGCCGGTCGAGTGGCCCCCGGCTCAGGCAGAGGCTGAAGGAACGACGGTCTCTGTCCCCGTCAAGATGGATGGCCCACTGACTTTTCTGGGATACGAATTACTACAGGACGAACACCTGGTCGATTTGATCACCTATTGGCGGGTGACGGGCAAGCCGGACGGCCCCTTCTCCCTGATGGGCCACCTGGTGGGGCCAAATGGCATTCCCGTGGCCGTAGGAGACGGTTTGGGTGTTCCTTGGGACCAATTGCACCCTGGCGACCTCGTGGCACAGCGTCACATCCTTCCTATTCCGCCAGAATTGGCGGACGGATCATACTGGCTTCAGACCGGCGCCTATTGGTTGGATAGGACAGAGCGATGGAATGTTCTATCCGGCGGCGCAATGGCCGGAGATCGCATCCTACTGACAGCACTCGATATTCCCTGATAACTAGCGAGACAAAATCGACCATATGAAAGGAGCAAAGTGAGACTTTCCATAATTCTACCGGCCCACAACGAAGCTCAAGTGGTCGGCCAAATCGTGACGGGCATTCGACAGCACTATCCCGACACCAATGAGGTCGAGGTGCTATTGATAGATGATGGATCCAGCGACGGCACCGGCGAGGCGGCCGCCGCGGCCGGAGCGCGCGTAATCCGACATCCATATAACAAGGGAAATGGCGCGGCGGTCAAAACCGGCATCCGCGCCGCGCGGGGAGATATATTGGTGATGATGGACGCCGACGGCCAGCACGACCCGGCGGACATTGAGCGATTGGCCGCGTCCATCGGCGAGTACGACATGGTCGTGGGTGCGCGGGACAAAGATTCACAGCAATGGCACCGTCAATTGGCAAACTCGGTGTACAACGCTCTTGCCACTTATTTGACCAATTTTCACATTCGAGACCTCACGTCAGGATTTCGGGCCATCAGGCGGAAATTGGCGCTCCAGTTTTGTTATTTGATGCCCAACACATTCTCCTACCCCACGACTCTGACAATGGCCCTCATCAAGGCCGGATACAGTCTCAAGTACACCGAGATACACGCAGCTCCGCGTGTGGGAAAGAGCAAAATCAACCTCGCCGTGGATGGCTTGCGCTTTTTTATCATAATGGCGAAAATAGCGATGATTTTCAGCCCGCTCAAAATCTTTTTACCGTTTGGTCTGTTGACCTTTCTCCCCGGAGCGCTCTATGCCGTCTACCGCCTGGCAATTGGGCAGCGCTGGACGATTCCCATCGTTATTTCCGTGAGCATTGGGGCAGTCATCATCAGCATGGGGTTGCTCTCAGAACAGATTGCCTTGTTGCGCATGCAGCAGATTGACCTGGAGGTCAACGACGGTTGAATAGAACGGAAAAAACCGTGCTGGCACTGCGCCGGTATTTCCCACTCTTGCTGATCGTCGCATCGGTGGTGTGGGGAGGCTGGTACATTTACGGGCATCCGGCAGAGTTGACGTCCATTCAGGGCCTTTCTCCTGGCTGGTTGATCGCCCTATTTTGTTTATCAGTCGCCAAAATAGCCTGTATGGGATCTTTTACTCGGGTGATCGTGCGCAGCCTGGAAATCGACCTCGGTTTTCTGGAATGGTTTGGGCTATCGGCTCTCTCTACGATGGGAAACTATTTGACGCCCTTTCGAGGCGGGGCAGTCGTCCGGGCGATGTACCTCAAATCCAAACACGATCTGCCCTATTCACTGTTTCTCAGCACACTTTCTGCCCTGTACGTCATCACGTTTGCCACCAATGCGGCCTTGGGTGTGCTGGCAATGTTGGCACTTTATCTCTGGATCGATTTTGTCGACGTGGCCCTGTTGTCATTCTTCCTGGCGCTGTGCCTCCTGCCGGTCGTGCTTCTGATATTGCTAAAAGTGATACCCCGATTGCCGGACAAAGATTGGAGCAAGCGGTATGTCGTTCTCCAAATAACAGCATTCGTGGGTAGAATTATCGAGGGCTGGCGCGTGATCTCTGCCCGCAAAAGTACCGTGCTCCAACTATTGGCGTTATCCGTTCTGAATTCGAGCGTGACCTTGCTGATGATACATCTTTCCTTCGTGGCCTTCGGCGTGCGGCTGCCCTTGATAGAAAGCCTGGTATTGAGCAGCCTGTTCATGATCTCGTCAATGATCCCGTTGACCCCATCCGGCCTGGGCGTGGCAGAGGTCGTGCTGGTCCTGGTCTCGCGGGGCTTTGGCGTACAAGAGATGGCGGGCATCTTTTCGACAGGATTGAACCGCAGTGTGATGATCTTGAGCAGCATCATGTGGGGTTCTCTATTCAGCTATATCTTGGGGCGACGCGCCGTGCTCACAGAGGACAAACCGTAAATATCGTAACGTCGTGAGGTTGAATATGTGGAATGTGACCATCATTGGAGCCACCTTGTCTGGGAACAAAGGAGCGGCCGCAATGCTGCAAAGCGTGCTGGAGAACCTTCCTCCACTGATAGGAACAGTGCGTTTTAGCGTGCTCAGCGTATATCCAGAGCAAGACAAGCTACTGAACGACGACGATCGGGTAGAAATCGTCCCGGCCAAACCAATCGCCTTGCTGTTGGCCGTGCCTTTGTCAATGGCGTGGGCCGTGCTTCGATGGCTGCGCCTGCCCCCACGTTTGCTGCGGCGCATCCCACTGCTGTTGGCTCTAGAGCGCTCTGATTTGTTGATCGATCTGAGCGGCATCAGCTTTAGCGATGGACGAGTGGTCGAACTGGTGTACAACATCGTGTGCATCCTGCCAGCTTTGCTGTTGGGCAAAAAGATCATAAAATACTCCCAGGCTATGGGATCGTTCGAGACACCCCTGAATCGTTGGGCCGCCAGAGTATTGCTGCCCCGGGTGAGCGTCAACGTGGCGCGGGGCCAAAGAACCCTAGAATACTTGCAGGGGCTTGGTCTGGAAAATATCACACTTTGCGCCGATGCGGCTTTTTCGATCCACGAAAGGGAATCGCCCGAGACCAACGCGGCTCTTTTGGCATTGAAGCACTCAGATGGCAGGCAAATCGTCGGCATTTCGGCCAGTTCTGTAGTGCACGCATACTGCGAGCGACACGATATCAACTATCCCTCGATTCTGGCCGATTTTGCCAATCGGGCTATCGAAAAAGGATACAGCGTGTGGCTGATCGCGCACGCTGTCCGTAAATCGCGCAAAAGCGGACGGACTGACGACACACAGACCTGTCAGGCGGTGTACGATTCGCTGAAAGACAAACAGCATTGCCAGTTGATCGTTGAGGATCATGCACCCGCAACGTTGAGAGCCATCATTGGAGAATGCGACTTTTTCGTAGCCTCCCGCTTTCACGCCATGGTATCATCTCTGGCACGAGGCGTCCCGACCATCGTCACTGGATGGAGTCACAAATACACCGAAGTTCTTGAAATGTTCGAGTTGGCAGAATGGACCATTGGATACCAAGAGCTATCCGCCGCCGTCTTGTGGGATAAATTTCAGGAATTGGTGGCAAAACAAGACGAGATCAAAGAAAAGATCGCTCGACACCAGGCTGAGGTCATGGCGTCCTCACGGCGGAACGCATCGTTGGCAGCTGAACTGTTGAGCCGCTGAGAGGGATATATGGATTGGCTGCTTCGTTTCGCTGACAAAGTATTTAGCCTCCCCAGCCAGGAGGAAATCCGGCGCTACCTAGGATCTCCGGATGCCTGCTACCTGGGCTATGCTGGTCAAAAAGACATCCGCACCCACGCCGCATCGGGCGGGGGTGTATCCGCCCTGTTGATCCACTTGCTGGAGCAAAACATCGTCCAGGGGGCTTTGGTCAGTCGGGCAGAGGTGCAGGATGGGCGCATCCAGGCACGGCCCTTTATCGCCCAAAGCCGCGATGAAATTCTCGCCGGGCAGTCCAGTATCTATCTCGAGTTCCCCTGGCTGCGAAAAGCTCTACCCTTGCTGGAGACGGCGACAGGGAACTTGGCCGTTGTCGGATTGCCGTGCCATATTCAGGCCCTACGCCGCCTGGAAGCACGCAACCCAGACCTGGCGCGCAAAGTTCAGATCCACGTGGCCTTGATCTGCGGTCGGAGTTCATCCAGGGAATTGTTGGTCAACGTCCTAGCGCGCAAAAACATTCGGGAACAAGATGTGGCAGACATTCGCTTCCGGGAAGGACGCTGGCGGGGCAGAATGCACGTCTGGCTGCGCGATGGCTCCGACATTACATTCCCCTTTCAGGATTTCAGCCTTTACCGTAACCTGCATTTCTATTGCCAGACTCGATGCCTGCACTGTGACGACCCACTGGGCGAACAAGCCGACGTCGTGTTTGGCGACGCCTGGCTCCACGAGTTGAAACAGCATTCCGTCAAACACAGCCTGATCATCAGCCGCACATCCCAGGCAACTCGTTGGATACAAGAGATGACCGAGCAGGACTTGTTAGTGACGAACGCGGTCTCACCCGAAACCGTGTTCCAAGCCCATCGCCGAGGATTGATCCCGGCCAAACGGGGCAAACTGGCCAAGTCCAGGGTTGGCAGGCTCTTTGGCTACCAGATACACGGTCAGGAAACGTGGCGTTCTCGTTGGAACGACTATTTGATGGCCGCAATCGTGTTGTTCAATCATCGCTGGTCGCGCAGCCACCGAATAGCGGACTGGATTTTTCGGATGCCCAAACCGTTATTGCGATTATGCCTGATCACTCTATCACTGCTGAAACAATTCTGACGAGGAAAGAAATGCAAAGCAAAAAGTCTGACATACGGTTGGCCCTGGCCCTATTTTGCCTGCTGACTTGCCTGTACTGGTTGACCGGCAGCGCGCACACATCCATCGCCGACGAAGAAACAATGTACATTGTGACCGAGAGCCTGGTCGAGCGGGGCACATTTGCGCAATTGGTCCACGAGCCGGAGGGCAGCGCGCCGCGAGTCGTGGCCCAGGGGCGAGACGGTCACCTCTACGCCGTCACCGGGCCGCTGCAATCGTTACTGGCCGTGCCATTCTACCTGATGGGGGCCTGGGTCGCCCAGGCATTTCCGCCGCCATTCTATGAATACTTTACCCGCTTTTTCGTCTGTTTTTTTAACGCGCCCGTATGTGGTGCGACGGCTGCTTTATTATACCTGTTTGGTATTGACTTGGGCTACCGGCGTCGCACCGCTTTATTCGTGACCCTAACGTTTGGGCTGTCCACCATCGCTTGGCCCTATGCGCGCACATTTTACGCCGAAACGCTGCTCACATTTTGGCTGGTACTGACTGCCTGGGCCGCATACCGCTACACCCAATCAAAATCCTGGGGATGGATGGCGTTGGTGGGCATTGCAATGGGGTTGGGAATGGCGACCAAGTATGTGATGATCATTGCAAGCCCAGTTTTTGTGCTTTATCTTTTGACGGGATTGCGCGAGCAGCCTGCCGGGCGCGCGCGCTGGCGCTGGATTGCGCGCACGGCGCTGGCTGGGGGACTGCCGTTTGCAGTGATTGCGGGCATACTGGGTGGTTATAATTATGTCAGGTTTGGCAGCCTGCTGGAAACCGGTTACACGGCGCGACAAACATTTACAAATGCGTGGTTAGCCCAGCCCATGCCTCTATCGAGCTTGTACGGATTCTTTTTTAGCTCTGGCAAAGGCTTTTTCTTTTTCTCGCCACCGGCCATACTGTCGCTTTGGGGGGCAGCGGCGCTCTTCCGTCGCCGACGGTACGAGACATGGTTGCTTGTTGCTGTTGCCGCAATTTATCCTCTTTTTTACAGCTTGACCACCCCCCGCTGGCACGGAGGCGGCAACTGGGGGCCGCGCTACATTGTATGCATCACACCTTTTTTGACGCTACCCATCGGCGCGTTCCTAGAGCGACGCGATCTGGCTCGTTGGCTGCGCGTGGGCAGCGCGACCTTGTTGTTCGTCTTGGGATTTTGGATACAAATGTCCACCATCTTTGTGAATTATAGTACCTACCTGTTTAGCGACATACCCGCCGACCGACAGCGCTTTCACCCGGCCGACTCGACGCTCTCGGCCCAGTGGCGCCTGTGGCCGCAACGCGTGAGCGCCTGGCAAGAATACGACCACGACCTGCAAGCATCTGGCGACCAGTTCTACCTCATTGATGGCGGTTTCTACGACGTCGAAGTCCCCGAAATGTCCCCCTTTGGACGCTGGATGGGAGACAGCGGGCGGCTGCGTATCTATGCCCAACCTGACCAAGCATTGACGATCCAGATTGCATATTCCCGCCCGCGTCTGGCAGACGCCGAGATAACAGATTGGTCAGGACTCGGCCTCGTTTACGATGGTGTTCGTGTGACCAGCGAGCTAAATTTGGATAACGAGAATGAACGTGAAACGCAATGGGCCGAGACGCTGACGATTCCGGCCCAAGACGTATACGTGCTACCCGGCACACTAGAAATGACGGCAACGACGTGGATTCCGGGTGAAATCGGCGATCCACGCAAGCTGAGCATCTTTGTCAATCAGGTAAAAGTATCGAGTGATGGAACCCCGTTGGATATTATCACAGCCAACTTGCCACACCCCCTACCGGTCGGCACCGCTAACTCTTGGAGTTGGAAAGCAATGTTCTGGTTTTATGACCCCTTTGAAGCCACGGCACGCCCCTTTGATGCGTGGCCCTGGTACGTGTGGACCAGTGGCGCACCCTTGCCACAAACGCGAGTATTGATTATAATGTTAATTGTGGTGCTAGGGGGCGGCTTTATCACTAGCACCGCTTGGTTTGTGTCAATACTAAGGAGTTGTTCAGAATAAGTATGTCTTGATACGTATTTCCCGAGTAAAGTCGTATCAAAAGTGCGTTGTTTCTGATCAACACCTAAAGCGGAGCTTGTAAGTGAAAGGCAACCCTGAATCCCTCCTAGATGAAACTAACGAGGGCATTCAATATCTGACTAGTCGGCTGCGAGTCTTTGTAACTCGTAACGCGCAATTTGCGATTCTCGTCTGCTTTATCCTCTTGGCCGTCGTCTATGGTTTGGTGGTACCTCCCTTTGAGAATCTGGATGAAATAGAGCACTTTGAAGTGGTGCGATATATCGCCAACACAGGACAATTGCCGGTGCATAGTGCAACGGCAGCCCAAATTTATCACTACCAGCAAGAAGCATCGCAGCCTCCTCTATATCACTTGCTTTCTGCGAGGTTGATACAGTTGTTAGGATTAAAGACCGATAATATAACCGCTTCCTGGCAATTGAATCCCTGGGTTGCCTGTGGACCTGGGGCAGCCAATCTGTACGACAACCGAACCGTTCTCTACCACAACCCGAACCGGGAATCATTTCCCTGGCGCGGCTCCCTGCTGGCGCTCCACACACTGCGTTTTTGGTCCACGATGCTCCAGGCAGCCACAGTTGCCGGTACATACCTTCTGGCCCGTCTTGCTTTTCCCAAACGGAGCAAAGTGGGCCTGGTAGCTATGGCCGTGGTTGCCTTTAACCCTCAATTTCTCTTGGTCGCCAGCGGAGTCAACAACGACAATCTTGTTACTCCTCTGGTCACGTTCGGGATGTGCCTGTTGCTGCGGATTTGGCAGGACGGCTTGACAACACGCCGGGCTGTTGGCTTGGGCCTGTTGACGGGACTGGCCGGGTTGAGCAAACTTAGCGGGTGGGGATTATTGGGACTCGCCGGTCTGGTCACACTGGCAATGATCATTCGCTCGAAAAAAATGCTATGGACGGCTACTCTAATCCCCGCCGTGTCCCTGCTTGTCGCTGGCTGGTGGTTCTGGCGTAACTGGCAACTCTACGGCGATCCCACTGCCTTGCAGCCAATGCTGGAATTGGTAGGCGTGCGCGGCGGGTCAATATTCCAGTCCTTGCTAGAGACTGGAGCAATGTTTCGTTCCTTTTGGGGACAAATTCCATGTTCCTTTTACCCTCCGGCTTTTTATGCCTTTTACGCTGTGCTCACAGCGCTGGCCCTGGGTGGCCTGGCGTGGGGTTGGCGGCGCTTGATACCGGCGGAACGCACAGCCGCGTCGATCCTCTGCGCTTGGTTTCTGTTGATCGTGCTTGGCTGGATGCGATGGAATGCTATGACGCCAGCGCCAGGAGGACGACTGCTCTTCCCCGCCCTGCCCGCCGTAGCGCTGCTGATGGCACTTGGTACATCCACATTGGCGCAAGGGCGTCTCTGGTTTGGGAACTGGATCATCGTTGTGTTTTTGGCAGTACTAGCGTGGTGGACCGTATTGCAGATTCTTCCAGGTTTCTTTGCCCCGCCACCTCGTTACCCAGACACCGACGTCATCCAACCCGACCATCTCCTCGACGCCACGTTTGGTGACTCGGTCCAAGTGCGGGGCTATAATATCGTTATGAATGACGATACCCAAGAACCGACGCTCGACGTGACACTGTACTGGCAAGCCCTCGCCTCAATGACCGAGGATTACGTGATGGCGCTTCAACTGGCATCTCCCGTGCCTGGAGATACGACCTTGCGTTGGAACTATAACTCTTGGCCCGGACACGGAAACTATCCCACCTCGGCGTGGCAGCCAGGAGAGGTGATTATGGATCACTATCGTTTCCGCTTGCCGGAAGCCAACTTTTCCACCCAAATATGGGACGTACATATAGCCCTCTATCAACGGGAAACAGGGGAGAGATTACGCGTTCAAGTGACAGGAAAGGACACAGGAGATCGACTGATACTGACCCAGTTGCGAATACCCGGTAATCAACCCCTTTGCCCGGAAGACGGGTTAATAACCTTACAAATACGCTTTGGTGAGACCATTGCCCTGACTCACGCCGCCGTGATCCCAGAACCAGATGGTAGCCGCGTGGAATTATGCTGGAAAGCCCTGCAACCGATACAAACTGATTATACGGTCTTTGTTCACCTGCAAGATGCACCTGGCGCGCTTATCAGTACTGGCGATGGCCCACCAATGCAAGGGGCTTTTCCCACCTCGATGTGGCATCCGGGAGACTCTGTCTTGGACGTGCATCACTTGATGCCGACATCTGGAAACGATGAACAAGGCAAACATATCACCATTGGCCTGTACAATCCAAAAGATGGATCACGTTTACCTGCTTTTGTTGGAGATATACCTGTCCCCGACGCTGCAGTGCAAGTGTGGCCAAACCATCCATAGATATGGCCACAACGAATTTTTTCTAGGAGGAACAAAAACAATGAAACAATACACAAGACATCTCATAACCATCGCCCTGCTCGCCATTCTCTTGTTTGGGAAAGGCGAGATTAGCCGAGGAATCAATAATGCTCCGTGGAATGTAGAGCCACTTGAACTTGGCGCCCAACAAATGCCAGAAGATAATTTGCTGGCAAACTACAATATGGAAGATGGTTTTTATTGGAAATATCCCAACCATTTTGTCGCCAACGAGTGGCAGCGTTGGTGGTTGGGAGAAGGCATCCCAGAATACGATGATGCTCGTGCATGGCGTCCGGAAAAATACGATGGGAAACATGCACAAGTTTATTTTCGGTGGGGACGATCGTACACTGCGGGAATTTACCAGCAAGTAGCCGTACGGCCTTGCACCCATTATCAGTTCAGTATGTACGGGCGGAATCACTCTACCCTGGATGTAGACCACCATGCCAAAATTGGCCTAGATCCTCTGGGGCGCGAGTATGACCTGTATATGCCTTCCTTGCCCTCTGACATCACATGGTCTCCAGAGCAGACATTTTACTACACTTGGGGACAGCATAGCGTAATAGCAGAGTCGCGCGGCTATACTGTTACAGCCATTACGTACGTTTCACCGGACAATATGTATATCACATATGATACATTCTGGGATGCAGGAACTTTGGTCGAGTCCCCACCACCACCAGGAAAACTACCCGATCCACCAGACCAGAATAGCAGTGATTTTGTTACCAGTGTGTCAAGCTACACACTATCTGGGGATTTCATTGTTGAATGGGAAACTGCAGAGCCAGCCTTGACCCAGGTCTGGTACAAAGCATACACTCCTCCTCCCACATCCACGCATTCTATTACACCAACAGGCACACTTTTGCTCTCCTTCACCTACTTACCACTGGTAATGAACATGCATCCCCTAGAATTATCTGCATACTCAATGTACACACCAATAGGCCCAGGCCACCTAACCCATCACCAGGCAACAATTCAGGATATAGAAGAAGGGCAAATCGTCGAGTTTGTGATTCTTGCGCGCCACTTGGAGGACGGTGATTGCCGCACATCATCCTCTACCCCATTCAAAGCAACGATTGTCTTTGAACCACCCATTCCCCCTCGAGACCTCGTCAACGACAATATGGAGGGCAAAGAATAAATATCAGGGCGTGGATTTTCAACACCAGGTTTCTCTCTGTTTCCTTGTTTTTGCTCTTTCTATTGATGGGGGTGATCTATAACACGGTCATCCCCATCTTTGAAGCGCCTGACGAGGTTTGGCATTATGCCTACATCCGTTACCTGGTTGAGGAACACGCACTCCCCAGTCTGACCGACTCGAAAAGTGGAGCTAATCAAGAAGTAGCCCAACCGCCACTGTATTACACCATAGCTGCACTGGTCAGTGGATTCGTCTCTGATGAGGACCTGCCAAACCTGATGTGGCACAATCCCGGCTTTGGATACCAAGCCGGGGGAACAGTGAACGACAACAAGAACATGTTGATCCACACGGAGCGCGAGCGGTTCCCCTGGCGTGGCGCCGTCCTGGCGGTCCGATTAGCACGTTTCGTCTCCCTGGCTTTTGGAATGCTCACTATTCTAGCTGCCTGGGGGCTGGGACACGAGGTGTTCCCACTGCAACCGGTTTGGAGTTTGAGCGTAGCGGTCATAGTCGCGTTTACTCCCCAGTTCTTGTTTATCAGCAGCGTGGTGAGCAACGACAGTGCAGCGGCAGCACTCTCGACCGCCGCGCTATGGGCAATTATCCGTACCGTCAAACGAGGGGCCACGCCCTATCGGAGCCTTGTCATTGGCGTACTCGTTGGATTGGCGGCCTTGACCAAAACCAGTTGCCTGCTGCTCGGGCCACTCGCCGCGATAGGTTTGACATTTGCCTGCCGCCCACGAGATCGTAAAGCTCCTTGCTTTGTGAGTCATTTTTCTCTAGTCACCCTGGCGGCTTTAGTCGTTGGTGGTTGGTGGTATTTACGTAACACGATCTTGTACCACGACCCTTTTGCTTTTCAGGCACACGTGGATACACCGTGGGGTCGAGCGATACCGCTCACTATCAAAGAACTCTGGAACCAACTACCCATCGTCTACAACTCTTTCTGGGGGGGCTTTGGTTGGGGCCATGTCGAGTTCCCAACGTGGGTATACGTGGCTCTGGGAATGATCCCTGCAACCAGTCTGATTGGATGGGGATGGACCATAAAACAGTGGCGTATCCGTGACCAGGGGCCGATCTTTTTCCTGGCTTTGATGTGGTGGACAATGGTGTTCCTCGCCTTGCTTTCGTGGATGCGCCAAGTGTGGGCAGCCCATGGCCGATTGCTCTTTCCCGCCATTGGGGCTTGGGCGTTGTTCATAGTTGGCGGGTGGAAATCACTGTCCCAATCTCGCTTCACGCCTCACATCTCACGTCTCACGTCCGTCTTGTTGTCCGGATTGATCCTTCTCAGCATCCTCACCCCTTGGCTCGTCATCCATCCTGCCTTTGCCCAACCTCGGTTGACCACGCCTGCAGATGTTGCCACAATAGTTCAAGGTACAAACCTAACCTATAATAATGCAGCCCGTCTGCTGGGCGTTTCGATGGACCAAACATCCGTGGCACCCGGCGGTGTACTGGCAGTTCGTGCTTGCTGGGAGGCGTTGCGTCCAATGTCCCAAGATTACACGGTCTTTGTTCACCTGGTGGGCAGAAGCAACGAGCGAGTGGCCGAACGGCACACCTACCCTGGCTTGGGGCGATTCCCCACCTCACTCTGGCCCGTGGGGCGGGCATTTTGCGACGTCTATCGCGTGTCTGTCGAGGACTGGGCTCCGGTGCCCGAACTGTATGACCTGACAATTGGGCTGTATGACGCGTCTACAGGAGAGCGATTAACTGCTCGCGACTCGGCCGGGACCGAGGTGGGGCTCTCTACACCAGCCAAGGTACGGGTTGCTTCCGAACAGCCTCTTTCGGAAATTCTCGACCACCCGATGAATTATCAGGTTGGTGAACAAATCACGTTGATTGGCTATCGATTGTCAGAGCCGATTTCGAGTGGCGCGCCGCTAACCGTCACCCTCTATTGGCGCGCCGTCCAACCACCTGTGGGGGATTATGTCGTCTTTGTCCACTTGTTGGACGAGAGCGATGATTCGGGGCAACCACTGGCCCAACACGACAGCCCACCCCGCTATGGACGCTACCCAACCTCAGCCTGGCAAACTGACGACGTGATCCCCGATGAGCATGTTTTAGAGATTCCAGCGCTTGGCATCGAATCACGCTTACATCTGGCGGTGGGAATGTATTCGCCCGACACACTGGAGCGCATTCCGGTCATAGGCCCTGATGGCCGAAGGCCCGACGATCTCATTCAACTTTCTTTGGAATCCCCGTAATCCCACCCGCTCTAGCTGGATCGCCAGATCCAGCGCTTGAACAAACCAAATTCGGCCTGGATCTGGCGATCCAGGCCGAGCAAAATGAAAAAGTTTGAAATTCTGGCACTTGCTAAAGCGCAGGCCACTTGGTGGCGAAAAGAGATTCTAGATGGCCCCGCTGGCGATCATAGGCCGAGTCGGTATAGAGCGGTGTGCAACTCTCCAACTGGACCTGAGCCGCCACAAGTTTGAGGGCAAAGTTGAAGCAACTGGCCTCGCCGCATATCTTGCAGTTGGTTCGGGGAAGCAGTTGATAGAGTTCGAGCGGCTGTAACTGTTTGTGGGTCGTCGTGTCGGGTTCCAATTGTTCGCACTTTTCCCAGGTTTGGTTTACCAAGTCCACCAACTGCTCAATCATCTGTGTCACGTGCTCTCGACTTTCGAGGTGATCCACCGCGATCCGGTTGGGCCAAAAGCCAATGTTACGCCCCTCGTGACGCCAGGATAAAGCTGGCGTATCGGGTAAATAAATCCCCCGGGTCAGAGTGGCGTTGAGATAGGGCAAGACTGGCCCAATGTCCACGTTGAGGTGAGCAATGGCCTCATACTCGACCTCTTCCGCGCTATGAGTAGACACATCGACTTGTAAATCGTAGGATTCGATTAGCATATCAACTCCTGACATGTCACTGCATCCATTGTCACCATGATAACTCGCTCCAAGCGTATTTCCCGTCCGCGCTGGATGGACTCGGGGTGGGTCATCTCACAACCAGCGGCAGGTAGAGCCAGTCTGTCGGCTCCCACGTCGGTACAATGATCACGCCATCCAGGTTGCAAGGGCCGTCCAGCGTCACCGTGGCTGTACCCGTAATGGCGGGTGTCAGGATCATCGACAAGACCCCATTGGGGTTGTTGACAAAGCCCGTGAGCAGGGCGGCGGTTCCGCCCGCAGAACTCAGCGTGCCATTGTCGGTGGTCAATGTAAAGGGCGGCGTGCCGTACAGATCGCCCGGCCCTAGCCCCAAAAAGACGCTGCCGTCCCCACCCGAGAACTGGAACTGTACGAGGGAGGGGTTTCCGGGCGCGGTTGGCGCTGCGCTGCCGCTGATGGTGTCGATCCAGGGGCCAAAGTCCACCGTGCCGGAACCACCGTTGCTGCCATCCACCACAGTGTCACCGGAGCCTCCGACGTTGCTCGGGTGTGTTGGCCCGGAGGTATCGCCCCACCAGTTGCCCTCGGCATCCACGTTGACCGCAATATTCGGCCAGATACCGGCTCCGTTGCCACAGATGACGCTGCCGTGGACGGCGGCCGACGTCATGCTAGAGTCAAGCCACACGCCGCTGTGGTCGTTATCCCTGATGACGGATGCAGCGATGGTTACCGGTCCGGTGGTGTCCCAGATGTCGAAACCGCTATCGGAATTTCCTAGCACAGTACAATTGCTGATCACCGTAGTGCCATCCACCGGCCCGATCTCGATGCCGTCGTTGTCGCCAGTACCCCGGTTGTTGTTAGCCGTACAATTGATGAGCGTCAAATCGCCATCCACGGCCAGGTCGATGCCATCGCTGCTGTTCCCGTTGAATGTGGAACTGGTGATCGTCATATCTCCGCCCACTTTTGTCTCCCCGGCCTCGACGCCATCGCTGCCATTGCCTGTGGACGTGCAAGCACTGACGAATACATTGCCATCGATATCATCGATATCCAGACCCTCGCCACCGTTATCGTCGGTGCTGCAGTTGCTGATGGTCAAGTTTCCGCCCACGTATTCGACGTCAATACCTTCTTCCGAGTTCTGATCGGCGCTGGAACTGGTGATCTCTACGTCGCCGCCTGCCCATATCTCGAATCCGTCGTTGTTATCGCTACCGGTGTTGCTATTGGCCGTGGAACTGATGACGGTGACGTTTCCGACAACTGCTTCGAGATAAAAGCCATTCCCGTCCGTGCCACCGTTGTTGCTGGCGCTCGAGTTGGTGACGGTGATACTGCCGGTTTGGGCGATGACGTCCACGCCGTCGTCGGCGGAACCGTTGGCCGTCACGTTGGCGATCACGACCGCGCTGTTCACGATCACGTCGATCCCATCGTCGTCCGGCGAGGTTACGTTAAAGCCATTTATGGTCAAGTTGCCCAGGAAGGGCGACGTAGAGTGAGAGAATGCCGGGCCAGTGTTCGGGCCTCCCGCTGCGGCGGGGTCCACGGTCACCGTGCCCGGTGATGGTGCACCCGTTGCATCGACAGTGACAAAGCTTATGTCGCTGGGCACGATCATCGTGCTCAGGTCCACGCTCTCGGCGTAGGTGCCGGGAAAGACGTATATCGCGTCGCCGGGGTAAGAGGCAGCCACGGCAGCGCCGATGGTGGTGTAGCAGGGGGTGAGGCTGTTGCACGTCCCGTTGTGATCGACGTAACGGTCGGTGGGCGGGGGAGCTGTCATGACGTAAGCGTACTCGAGATCGCTATTGTCGCCATCAATATAGCTGATGTGGGGGCGACCGCCTCCATCGACGGCGATGCCACTATCAGAGCCTTGGTTTCCACCGCTAGTCACCATCTTGGTGATCCAACCTGATGCGTTCCTGTAAGCGTACCTGAGATCGCGGGTATAAGAATTGACGTAACGGCAATAGCTGACGTGTGGGTAGCCGTTCCCGTCCAGGGCGATGGAGGTATTCAAGCAGCCCACGTTGTCTACCGTCTCGGTGATCCAGCTTGATCCGCTCCTGTAGGCATACTCGATGGTGCCGCTGGCGCGATCATAGTAGCTGACGTGGGGGGTATAAGGCGTCGTCGGATCCAGGACCAGCGAGATGCCCTCGCCGACGGAACCAGTCGTGCCGTCGATGATCTCAAAGTGCCAACCGCCGCCGTCCTTGTAGGCATACTTGGCCTGGGGGGAGGGGGACGTGATGCGATACGCGATGTGCGGATAACCGTTCCCGTCGACGTCGATGGAGGAATAATCCATGCTCGTGGTATCCACGATCTCTGGATGCCAGCCGCCGCCATCCTTGTAGGCGTAATTGAGCCTGTTGGTAGAAGACGAGTGCATATAGCTGATGTGCGGGAAATCACTTCCATCCAGGGCAAGGGAGGTGCGCAAGCCGATAGCGCCGCTGCTTTCGACCGTCTCGCTGAACCAGCCGGAACCATCCTTGTAAGCATAGCGGAGATTGTCTGCACCATCGTCATAGTAGCTGATGTGGGGATAGTTGGCCGTATCTATCTCGATAGAGGTGTAATAACCCATCGTCCCACTGTTATCCACCGTCTCGGTGAACCAACCGGAGCCATTCTTGTAAGCATACCTGAGAGCGCTGTCGGCAGAGTGGTAGTAGCTGATGTGGGGATAGTTGCTACTATCCACGGCGATAGAGTTGTACAAACCGGCGTCGTCGCTATCCACCGTCTCTAACACCCAATAGTCGGCCATCGCGCCGGATGAACGTGCCTGGAGAGCCTGCGAACCTGCCAGTCCCAGGTAGATCGCCAGCGCCAACCACGGGATCACGCGCATCCACGACATTCGGAATCTTTGCTCCTTCATTTGTTCCCTCCTTCTTGATTGCTGAAATTTCTTACAGGATCGCGAGGTTTGGTGATGGTTAGGGTGACTCTCACCGTGATAACCGTTACTCAGGAAGTATATACCAACCTGTCCGGTTTGCAAACTCTATTTTGTCGCAGGTTCCGAAAGTTTGTCGTGTATGGGAATGATAGAGTCTTGATTTCAGATCGCACGCTCCCAAGGACAAAAAAATAGCCGCAAAGTCCATCCGTGCGAATGGGCTTTGCGGCTACCGGATTACAATGTCTAACCCAGATATCCTTCTTGCTGAGCCGCCGCGTCCATTGCCACCGTAGTGATCCGCTCGACGGGCAACAGCACTGCTCGGTTCGTTTCGCGCAAATCAATCGCCTTGAGATAATGCTTGCACTCTTGGCAAACATAGAGCCGGTAGACGTTATCCTCGCTGGGATAGTACGCGAGCTTGGCATTAGTTGTGGTGTTGCAGAACGGACACCCCACCCGCCGGTAGAGCCACTGACTATTGCAGCGCGAGCACATCAAACGCCGAGTACCCGCTTCGGTATCCAGGGTGCCAAAGTCAGGATTTCCGCCGCAGACTGGGCAATATCCTCGCCTCCAATGTTCCTGGGGTACATGTGCCATCACTCGATCAGATGCCCACATCAGGTAGGACTTGAGCGCTACATCCACGGCCATCTGAGCCAGTGTTGCCTCTACCTCTTGGGGCTCTTTTTTCTTCCCCTCAACTACTTGCCCAGCCTCAAAGCGTTGTTGTGCTAGAGAAATCCATTCAGCGTCGTCGGTGGGCAGGGTCCGATCTCCTGCCTCGACATTGTATTTGATCAACTCTTGTGCAATCTCTGTGGCCAACTTGGCGAAACGCGCCGCTTCTATGGGTAATTGGGCAAAAGAGACCAACGGTAATCCCTGGACCAAACGTGACTGTAGCGCTTCCTCGTCTGCCATCTCTAACGTGGCTGTGATTTCCTCTTGCGCCTCATTTTGCAATTCTAGCAATGTTCTATTGAGTTCATAATAAGGGGCCAGATCAGGTTCCTGTCGCGCGGCCTCGGCTAGCGCCTCTGATACATTTTGCACTTTATATCTCCTTGTACTGTTTTAATCTAAATTCGTTGTTGCGTTCCCTGCCATCCAGTCTTTAACTGCCTGTTCGAGCATCAACTGCGACTCGGCCCCACGCAGCACATTTACTTGATTCCCCTCGCTATCCAGCAACAGGATGGTGGGAGCGCCCATCACACCATGTTCTCGGGCGAGTTTTTTACCATTCCCTCGATCGATATCCACGTAAACCACATTGAGTTGCCCTCTGTAGCTGCGCCTGATCCCATCCACGATGGGAGTTACTTTTTTGCAAACCACTCAGAGGTCAGCGCGAAAGTACATCAGCGTTGGACGGCTTTTCATAGAATCAGCATAAACCACGCGAGCCACCACCGTCACCAACACTACCAGCAGTAAAGCAGCAATGGTCAGAACGTACTTTTTCTTCATATAAATCTACTCTTCCAGCGTCCACTCGATCTCTTGTGCCAGCACTTGAAATTGTTGCGCCCCTGATATTCGACGGGTCTCTAGGTTAGTGCTGTCAAAGAAAACATAGTTCGGCTGACCGATGATGCCCACCTCGCGGGCCATTTCCTCGCCACTCCGTTTGGTGACGTCGATGCGTACAAAGTTAAACTCGTCTCCGTAGGTTTCTTCAAGCCTATCCACGATAGGTTCCATTCCCTGGCAAATCGGTCAGGTGGGAGAGAAAAAATAGACTATGCCGGGGCCATCCGTCATCGCTTGCTGAGGCCTAGTCTGGGCAAAGATTGCCACACCGGCGACGATAACTGCCAGTACCAACACGCCAACTACAACTAGTGTTTTTCTAGACATGTTACCTCCTGCATCTCGTGATCAACGATTACTCGAGCGCCTCCAATATATGAAAAAGCTCTCCATTTACAGGCTGCGAGTTGAATGCATGGATGTCAATGTAACGAATGATGCCCTGCTTGTCGATGATAAAGATAGCCCGTTCGGTCATACCGTGTTCGCGTAGGACGCCATAGGATTGAGATATTTGTCCGTGCGGCCAATAGTCGCTCAACACGGGGACGCCCTCCACTCCCAATGACTCGACCCATGCCGCGTTCGAGTCTACACTATCTACCGTTACACCCAGAACCTGGGTATCTACTGCCTCCAAGCGTGCCAGATCGGCTTCGTAGGCAGGCAACTGCTCGGATCATATCGGGGTAAAAGCGCCGGGCAAAAAAGTGAGAACGATGTTCTTCTCTCCCACATAGTTTCTCAACTCGATGGTGCGCCCGGTGTGGTCGCGCAGTCGAAAGTCTGGGGCTCTATCGCCCACTTTTAGCTCGGCATTACGAACCTGACCCGCCTTGCCAACACCAAACAGTGTCGCGCCAACATATCCCAGTACCAACCCAAGAATGAGCGTAATCACAGCAATAACGTACACTGTTGTTTTGTTCATATCTCTCCTAACTATCAACAACACAACCCGTTCACGTGATGCCCCCCCCAGTTGGAGCAGCGATTTCCCAATTGTGCAGGACTGTGTGCAGTCAATCTCGATATTTCCTTATATCCTAACAACAAGCTGTGTCATGTACCGTTTCAACAAACGTGTCAAATTGACCCTCAGAAACTCTCCCACAGTTCTCGACAACTGTTGTGTCCCTCAATAACATATGACAGGAAGAGTATTTATGGAAGGGCAAGGGTCAATTTGACCCTTGCCCTTATTCATATGCTTGACGTGAAGATGCGTCTAGTGCGCTTCCTCAACTGTTTCTTGGAACACGGGTAGGAGACGAGCCGCAAAGTACCAAACCAAGGCTACTCCTGCCAACACGCCGATCTGAACGGCGAACTCGATCCAAGTGGGAAAGTAGCTAGCCTCTACATAAGTAGATCCCACGGGCACCGCGCTTCCGCTGAACATGGCGTTGAACCGGTTCAAGAACAAACCTACGGTGGTGATCAGAGCTGTCCATAACAAACCAGACTTGCTCTTGCGCACGCCCTCCATTGAATAGAGGACAATGGGCACAACCGCCATCAGGATGATCTCGATCCAGAACAGGATGCTCTTGGAATCAAAGGCGAATGCCTGCGCCATATCACCCGTAAAGAGCAAGTCACCAAAGCGCAAGATCAGGTATACGACCCAAATCCAAACAGACCCTTTACCCAGGCCCGCCAGGACGTCTGTCTCTACCTCACGACCCACGGCCTTGCTGCCGACCATCATTACCAAGATCGTTGCCGACAGTCCCATGCCGATGGCAGAGAGATAGTACAGCAACGGCATCAACCACGACCACCACAGCGCGTGGGTCCGACCCGGCAGTGCCAGGTACATGGTCCCCAACGTAGACTGGTGCAGTGTGGAAAGCGTGATGCCGGCGATGGTCACCGGAATGACTGCCTTGTGAAGTGTGCGCGCCAACGCGTGCCTGTTCATCTTTTCGAGGACCAGCGGCGCAATCTCCAGCGTCAACACAATCGTGTACAGGAGGATGCACCACGAGATCTCGAATAGGGGTGAGTGAATATTGGGGTAGACGATAAAACCCCAAAACCGGTCCGGGCGGCCCAGGTCGAGCAGTAGAATGACCAACACCGCCACATAGCCCAAGAACCCGGTCAAAAGTGCCGGTCGCAGCACGACCTCGTACTTTTTCAAGTTCAAGATATGCACGACTGCCGCCAAGGTGAATGCTGCGCCACCAAAAGCGATCAGGCCAAAGTCAAAGCCGAGCCACAGCCCCCAGGCGTATTGATCTGAGAGGTTTGTCGTCTCTCCCAGGCCAACGACCAGGCGGTAGATGCCTGTGACCAACCCCAGCAGGGTTAGCACGGCCAGAATGCCCAGTACAACCGTACCTGTAGCAGACGGTTTCTTAAAAGTCGTAGTTTTCGTGTTAGCCGTCATCTCTAGGCCTCCTTCTCTTTCATGCCTTCATCTCGGCGCTTGGTGAGCCAGAAAAGACCACTGAGTACGGCAGCGACGGCTGTGAGGGTCACCGGCGTTGCGTTCGTGACGATCTCACTGGCATGCGCGATAGGTTCCTCGCCAAGTTTCGGGAATCCGATCTTGTCAAAGGGCACCGGGGAGAGGTACAGCCACGACGTGCCGCCAACCTCTTTGTCACCATATACGTGGTTCACGTATTTGGTGGGTCGGGCCGAAATGCGGCTATACGCCTCGGTGATCAGTTCCTCTCGACTGCCAAAGGTCAGCGCGTCGGTCGGGCAGGTCTTGGCGCAGGCCGGTTCCATATCGTTAGACAGACGGTCCACGCAGAAGCGGCACTTGCGGATCAGACCCAATGGGTTGTCCCACTCAAAGCGGGGCACGCCAAAGGGGCAGCCGTACTGGCAGTAGCGGCAACCAATGCATTTTTCGGGGTGATAGATCACCGGGCCGTCGGGCATCTTTTCCAGGGCACCGACGGTGCAGACTGCTGCACAACCAGGCTCTTCGCAGTGCATGCACTGACGCTTGGTGAAAACCCAGTTAAGTTTGCCGGCGTATTCCACCTCATCGAAGCGGATTAGGCTCCAAGTGTCGGGTGAAAAGTCCGGGGGATTGTCATAGCAACCCAGACATTGGGTTACTTCGTAGGTGTTGTCGTTCCACGACTTGCAGGCTACCTGACAAGCGCGGCATCCCGAGCAACGGACGAGATCAACGAGTACGGCTTTCATTGCGCACCCCCTTTCTCAACTTTGACCAGGAACGCCTTGTACTCTGGGATCATTGTGTTGGCGTCGCCCACGTGGGGGCTGAGGTCATTGGCTGTATCTCCTGTACTGAAACCGGTGAATCCCCAGTGCCAGGGAAGACCAACCTGGTGCACAGTCTTGCCGTTTAACTGGAACGGTTTGAACCGCTTGGTGACGACGGCCACGGCCGAGATCTTGCCTCGGATCGATTCGACAGTAACCGGCTCCCCAGTAACGATGCCCTTCTCCTCCGCCAGTTCCTCACTCATCTCGATGAACATCTGAGGCATCAACTCTGCCAGCCAGGGCAAGTTGCGCGTCATCTGCCCCGCCTGCCAGTGTTCGGTCACCCGGTAGGTGGTGCAGACGATGGGGAACTCGTTGCGGTCGCCGATCTCATCCGGCCGCCAGATCTTGATGGCCGGGTTATGCTGCGTGTCAGACAACGGATTGTCAATGGGACTCTCCAGCGGCTCATAGTGCTCGGGGAACGGTCCGTCGGTCCGGCCTGGCCCAAAGATGCGGGCAAAGCCCTGGGGCTTCATGATGAACGGATAGCGCGTGCCATCCATAGTCATTGGTGCCCAACCGCCGTCGGGTACGTCTCCCTCCCACTTGGTTTCCGGCCCGGTCCAGCGGATGACAAAGTCCTCCGAGTCCCACGGCCTGCCGTTCAGGTCTACCGAGGCGCGGTTGTAGATGATGCGCCGGTTGACCGGCCAGCACCAAGACCACTTGGAGTAGAGGCCGATCTTGGCGGGGTGATAGTCGACGTTGTCGCGCCACTTTTGCCGGTTCTTTTCTCCGGCGTTCACACCCTCGCCCTCGATCTCGGTGTACGACTGCGTGTACAGCCAGTTGGAGGAAGATGTGGAACCATCGGCCTTTAGGTGGCCGAAGGAGGCCATCAGTTGGCCTTCGGTGTACTTGTCTTCGATGTCGGCCTCGGCCCAGCCGTTGATCTCGCGGGAGACCAGGTCTGTCAGGCTGTCAGCGCCACGCGGGAGCGGGCTCGCGTCGTACCAGCCCTTCCAGCGCAGTTTGGTGACGGCGTCGGCTACCGGTCCGCCTTCTTCTTCGTACAAGCCGATTACTTCGTCCATCAATTCGTGAACGATTTCCAGATCGCCCTTGGCGTCTTCGGGCGGTTCCAGCGCCTTGTAGCGCCACTGGCTCCAACGCCCACTGTTGACGACACTGCCTTCCTTCTCAAAGAAAGCGGCAGCGGGCAATAGATATACCTCTGTATTGATGTCTGACGAGTTCACGCCAGGCTCTTTCCAAAAGGCACTGGTCTCGGTTTCCCACAGGTCTACGCATACTAACCAATCTAGCTTGGCGAGCGCCCGTCGCTCAGTTTTCGCGTTGGGGCCACCTACAGCCGGATTCTGTCCCCAGCAGAACAGTCCTTTGATGATTTCCGCATCCATCGCCTCAAAGAGCGCGATGTGGGAATAGTTGGTGCCCGGATTGAGCTTGGGCAGCCACTCGTAGCCAAAGTCGTTGTCCGCAGTGGCGTTGTCACCATACCAGCTCTTGAGCAGGCTGACGTAATACTTGGGATAGTTCAACCACCAGGACGCACTCTTTGGATCAGATGTTGCAAAGCCAGCCAGTTTGGCGTCCAGGTGATCCTGCAGCATCGGTTGAGCCGCGTTGGGGGGAGCCAGGTAGCCGGGCAGGATGTGCCACAGCAGACAGTGGTCGGTGGACCCCTGCACGTTCGACTCGCCTCGCAGCGCGTTGATGCCGCCGCCCGCTACGCCGACGTTGCCCAGCAGGAGCTGGAGGATGGCGTAGGCGCGGATGTTTTGCGTGCCGTGGGTGTGCTGCGTGGTGCCCATGGCGTACATGATGGTGCCGCTCTTGCCGATGCCACCGGTCCGAGCATAGGTCTCGCAGATCTTGCGATAGACCGTCCGGTCTGTTCCGGTGGTGTTGCAGACGGTTTCGGCGTCGTACCGCTCGAACTGCTTTTTGAGCAGTTGGAAGACACAATTGGGGTCTTGCAGCGTCTTGTCTTTGAGCGGGATGCCGTCCGCGTCCGTTTGCCACTTCCAGGTGGACTTGTCATACTTGCCGTATTGGCTGCCTGCAACAGTCTCTTTGGCCTCAAAGCCAGAGAACTTGCCGTCGTTTTCGGCGGCAAGCTTGAACTCGGGCTCGATCAAAAAGGCCGCGTTCGTGTATTCGGCGACATAGGTCATGTTGTATCTGCCAGGGTTGGCATCCATGTCGTCGAGCACCCACTTGATCATTCCGCCAACGAATGCGATGTCCGTACCAGATCGCATATGGGCGAAAATATCGGCCTTGGCCGACGAGCGGGTGAAACGGGGGTCTACGCTGATTAGTTTGGCCCCATTATTTTCGATGGCCTTGGTGACCCACTTGAAAGAAATTGGATGATTTTCGGCAGCATTGCTGCCGATGATGATGATACAATCACTGTTCTGAAGGTCACACCAGTGATTGGTCATTGCTCCTCTACCGAACGACTCTGCCAGAGCCGCAACAGTAGCAGAGTGTCATATACGAGCCTGGTGTTCGATATACACCAGGCCGAGGGACCGCATCGCCTTGACGATCAGCGAGCATTCCTCATTGTCCAGCGCTGCCCCACCCAAACTGGCGATGGCTTCCAACCGGTTGACGGTACGGCCTTCACCATCGGCTTCGATGAGGTACTGGTCACGGGTATCTTTGATGTGTCTAGCGATCTGCCCATAAGCTTCGCTCCAAGTGATTTCTTCCCACTCGGAGGAACCGGCGGCGCGGTGCTTGACCTTTTGCAAACGATGGGGGTTGAGTTCACCGTCCACCGTGTTGAGCTGGGCCATCGCCATGCCCTTGCTGCACAGGGATCCTTGGTTGATGGGATGATCGGGGTCGCCTTCCAAGTTGATTACCCGTCCACCCTCGGCGGCGACGATTGCTCCACAGCCTACTGCGCAAAAGCAGCAAATAGTCTGAGTCTCGCCAACTGCCTTGTGCAGTGGGAATCCGGCGGCTAGAGCCGCTTGGGAGATACCGCTGGGAAGCATTAGACCTCCAGCGGTGGCTCCGGTGAGTTTTAAAAATTCTCTTCGGCTGAGTTTCATATCTCAGCAACCTCCTTGTCTTTTTTAATGTCTTGCCAAAAACAATGTATAAAACACAGTAAATTTCAGATTGCCAGCACCACCCCCTTTTTTCACACGATCAATCCACTTGGGTTTAATCCAACAACGCGATAAGACCAGTGCCCAAAAAAACACCCTATCCAATTTTTGTTATGGATAGGGTGTTTACCACGTGATTGATTTATGCTCACATATACCGTTCTCGCGGCAAATAGTCGAAAACCAGTACATCTCATCCCAAATTTTAGTCATGTATCTATGTAGAAACATACTTGGGAAACCTATAGCAAACCATCCTTCTATAGGACGTGTGAACAGTAATTTGCAAAATCCGAGTACACATTCAACTTGCAGATTGCACTATTATATAGTTCTTCACAAAGTGTGTCAATGTAAGGTTCATCCCGATGTGTTATGCAGAATGTCAGGTTTTATCGCAGTCATTTGACACAAAAACAGTCTCTGCTGGAGCATACTCGTTTCCGTCGTTTGTACATTGAGGTTGGTTCAGGTATAATGGCGGCAGTTCATTAACCCACGCCGAGGTTCCATTCAAGGCTGGGGATAGGCGTATATCAATGCACGAAATGTCCGTCACTCAAAGCTTGTTAGATATCGCGCTGCGTCACGCGGAACAGGCCAACGCCAAACGCATCACCCGATTGAATATGGTTATCGGAGAGTTGGCCAGCATCGTGGACAACTCGGTGCAGTTCTACTGGGACATTATCAGCCGAGATACCATCGCCGAGGGCGCCGAGTTACACTTTGAGCGCGTGCCAGGAGCATTGCGCTGCACGGTCTGCGACCACACATTTCCGCTGGATGGCCGATCGTACGCTTGCCCCGAGTGCGGTGAAACACAGGTCGTCACTGCCGGAGGTGACGAGTTCCGGTTGGAGAGCATTGAGGTAGATTGAGGATTTGAGATTTGTGGATTGGGACAAGCAGATAGATGAGTAAAAGAGTTTCTGTTATCAAAGATATTCTGAGTGCCAACGATCAGTTGGCTGCCGCCAATCGTGTCCAGTTGGATGAGGCGGGGGTCTTTGCCATCAACGTGATGGCCTCGCCGGGCGCTGGCAAGACCAGCCTCATTATGCGCACAGTAAAGGCATTAAAGGCAGAGCTTGGCATCGGCGCGGTGGATGGCGACATCGCCACCACCATAGACGCCGACCGGATCGCAGCGCTGGGCATCCCCGCTGTCCAGATCAACACTGGAGGGAATTGTCATTTGGACGCGCCAATGCTCCAGAGCGCACTGCCGCAGCTTGCTCTGGCCGAGTTGGACCTCCTCATCATCGAAAACGTGGGCAACCTGGTCTGCCCGGCCACGTTCAAGCTGGGCGTGCACCGCAACATCCTCATCGCCAGTGTGCCAGAGGGGGATGATAAACCGTACAAGTATCCGGTAATGTATCGGGGCGTGAACTGCTTGATCTTGAATAAGACGGACGTGCTGGCAGCTTTTGATTTTGACATGGATTATTTTCGCCGGGGAGTGGAAGCGCTCAATCCCGGCCTGGCCTTTTTCCCTCTCTCCTGCAAGACCGGTGAGGGATTGGACGAATGGCTAACTTGGTTAAGAAGTGAGGTGAAAGAACATGTGCCTGGGAATACCGGGACGAATCGTTGAGGTCGGCCCAGAGGGGCTGATGCGAATGGGAAAAGTGGACTTTGGGGGCATCATCCGGGAAGCCTGCCTGGCGTACGTGCCTGAGGCTCAACTGGGAGATTACGTCATCGTCCACGCTGGTTTTGCGATCAGTCAACTGAGCGAAGAGGAAGCACAAGAAACGCTCAAGTTGCTGGCAGAGATGGGGATGTTGGAGATAGAATTAGAGACGCAGACGACGACCTAGCAGATAGCAGGATTTGTAACTGTGGCTGACCCGATCTGGAATGAAACAGGAGGTGATGGGACTGGCATCACCTCCTGTGCTCCATTGTCCACCACCTAGTCGAGTAAGCCCGTCTGACGGCTGATAGCAAGTGGGATGCGCTTGAGACTTGGCAAGACGAACTTGAGGGTGTCCAATGAGCGTAATTGGCCGCATGTATGATGGAAAGGAATAAGAACAATGGACGAATTGATCAAGCTAGTTTCTGAAAAAACAGGTCTTTCCGAAGAAATGTCCAAAACAGCCGTAGAGACAGTTATAGGCTTTCTCAAGGATAAATTGCCAGATCCCATTGCGGGTCAGATTGATGCCGTGTTGAGTGGTGCCGGTGTCGCCGGCGGCTTGGAAGATCTGGCCAAGGGTTTGGGAGGTCTTTTGGGCAACAACTAAGTTCCCAAAAATTTGCTGAACAGAGTGACCAGGAAGATTGTACCGCTGCAAAACAGGCGGCGTTGAGTCAGAAAGAAATCCCGCCCCGGCCCTTCCAGGCCGGGGCGGTTCCATATTATTAGAACTGGACAACCCTGGCCAAGTCGAATGATGGCTTAACGATCCAACTCGTTATTGGCAGTAGCCCACACAACCTCGGCGATGCGCCGCGCAGCGTCAGGACGTGCCAGGGATTGAGCATTGGCAGCCATCTGAGCAAGCTTTGGATTACCTGGAGCCAATAGTTCGCGTACCGCTTTTGCGATTTGGCCCGGTGTCGGTGTCCAAACTCCGGCACCGGATTGCACGACATAATCCACAGTAGGTTGCTCCTGACCAGGCAGCGCGCCGCTTATCAGCATCGGCAGCCCCATCACCAGCGCCTCGCAGACGGTGCTGGGACCAGCCTTGGTCACCAACAAGTCTGCAGCCCGCATCCACTCGTGCATGTTGTGGACAAAACCCTCTACTCGTACCGGCATTGACCACGTCTCGGCAGATAGCTTGGCCCGTAGCTGTTCGTTGCGCCCTGTGATGACCACCAGTTGAGCATGCACATTGCTATCGGCCACCGCTTTGGACAGACGGTACACAGGCCCCATACCCTCTCCCCCACTCACAAGAAGCACTACCGGCAGATCCGGTTTCAGGCCCAGTTGCTGTCGCACAGCAATGGGGTCTTTTTCCGCAGCCGCGACGAAATGTGGGCTTGTGGGTAACCCGACCACAGAGATGCGGTCAGCCGTCATCCCACAAGCCAGAGCGCGTTGACGTCCTTCTTCAGTCGGTACCAGACAATAGGGAATCTCAGGTGTGATCCAGAAAGCATGAGCGGTGGCCAAGTCGGTTATCAAAGTGATCAGTTTGGCCTCGCAACCGGTTTGGGCCAGGGCGCGCAAGGTTACGTGATTAAAGACAGGATGACAACTTACGATAACATCGGCAGGGTGGTCCTGAAGGAGATGAAATATGGCCGAGCGTACCCATGGCCAGCAGGCTCTTGTGAACATCCCGATCCGTCGTCGCCCATTGGACACACGGTACCCGGCAGCCCAAAATATCCCGTTCATCCGAACCATATAGGGATAAAGAGTACCCATGTGGTAAAGGGGCCAGGGTGCATAATCGGTGAGGACGTCCACTAATTCGGTGTGAACCCGTTCATCGTACAAGTCGTTTAGAGCCTCGGCCACCGCGCTTGCTGAGCTGCGATGTCCGCCACCTGTATCAGAGAACAAAAAGAGCACTCGCCTAATGCTTGAATCATTTTCTCTCATATTCAATATCGCTCTCGTTTATTTTTCGATTATTATCCCTCAGTTCCTTCGGCTAGACAAGTTTATGGTTCCGAGTGGTCAGGCCATCGCTTGACCAGACAGAAAAACCGGATAAAATTTGTACGTGCGGCAAATAAGGAAATTCCAGAGAAATCAATCTCCCAAACAGATTTTGTGATGCAGTCAACGACGCCTTGAAAAGGCAGATTATGACAGAATTCCTCGAGCTTTGCCGATTATTTTGTAACTCGCGTGCGATTTATGAGATTCTCCGCTGTAAATTTTTGGGAGGACTTGAAAACTGGAAAAGCCTAACACTATGGCAGGAAACCCATCACAAGCAGAACAGGATAAACGACATTGGCGTCAAGGGAATGATGTGCTATACTATAACAGGCGTTTGATATAGTACACCCGACAATCGGGAAATGTAAGAGCTAGTAAGTTGGAATAATGTTGATGATATCTCGACCCAATTTCTCAATCCCCAATTTACAAATAACAATATGAGGAGACCGATATGAGCCTAATGATTTTAGACAAGGGAGCGGTTGCTCCGTTAGTCAATGCGCTGATGGCCGATTATCGCGTTGTCGGGCCACAAGCGAAAGGTCCCAAGTTCGCTTTTGGTCCGATCAGCGATTCAGGTCAACTACGGCTTGACTACAATATGACGATCCTCCCACCCAAAAAAGTGTTCCAACCTCAAGAAGAACGCTTGGCGACGTTCACCAGAGGAGCAGAACCAGGAGTGGAACCGGTCATTGAGGCCGAACCCACCGTCCTTTTGGGCGTTCACACGTGCGACCTGCACGCCATTCAACTGCTGGACAAGGCATTCTCTGATGAGCATCCTGATACCCACTATTTGAAGCGGCGAGAGCAGACGGTTATCGTCAGCATGGAATGCTTGGAACCATGCGACGAGCACTCGTTCTGCAAGAGTATGGGGACGTTGACCGCCGGTGAGGGTTATGATCTACACCTGACCGACCTGGGAGCAGCCTATGCCATCGACGTGGCAACAGAAAAGGGGAAACAACTCCTTGCCAAATATGGCACAGCCAGCGAAACCGCTGATGCGGACGTTCGCCGTTTGAACGAGGTACTTGGTGCCAAATGGCCCCGTTTCACCTATCGTTTGAACTTTGACGCCGCCGAACTGCCAGCTATGTTGCACACAGCCTACGACCATTCTCTGTGGGCGGAACTGGGAGAGCGCTGCCTGGCCTGCGGGTCCTGCACCAACGTCTGCCCCACCTGCTATTGCTTTAACGTCTTTGACGAGGTAAATATGGCATTGACCGAGGGCGAACGTCGCCGCCGGTGGGACTCTTGCCAGTTGGACGAATTTGCCCGCGTGGCCGGAGGCGAGAATTTCCGCGAGGCCCGAACGGGTCGACAGCGCCATCGCTTTATGCGCAAGGGCAAGTACATCTATGAAAAATTTGGTGAGCTAGGCTGCGTGGGATGCGGTCGCTGCATCCGCGCTTGTGTAGCGAATATCAATATCGTGGACGGGTTCAACACCATCCACGGATCGGCGTAAGGGAGAAGAAGATATGACGACATCAATTTATGCACCAGAGATGGCCCGTCTGACCAACGTGAAGCAAGTGACGACGTTGGAAAAAGTGTTCACCATCGAACTGCCAGACGGACGGAACCTGGGTCACAACCCGGGACAGTTCGTAGAGGTCTCGATTCTGGGTATTGGCGAGGCCCCGATCTCTATCACATCTTCGCCCAGCCGCTCCAATGGCACTTTTGAGCTTTGTGTGCGGAAGGTAGGAGACGTGACCAACGCGCTGCACGGGATGCAAGCCGGAGGCTTGGTGGGCGTTCGTGGACCGTTCGGTCACGGCTTTCCCATCGAAAAGATGCGCGGCAAGGACGTGCTCTTTGCCCCCGGCGGCCTGGGCTTGGCTCCGCTCCGCTCACTGATCAACCAAGTACTCGACGAGCGCCGCTCTTTTGGCCGGGTCATCATTCTCTATGGAGCCAAGCGACCTGAAGAGTTGCTCTTCCGCGACGAGCTGGATGAGTGGGTCGCCCGCGACGACGTCGAATGCCTTATCACCGTGGATCGAGGCGATGAAACGTGGGACGGCCATGTTGGCGTTATTACCACTCTTTTTGCCGACATCAACATCAACCCGCGCAACACCGTCGCCGTCACCTGCGGCCCGCCCATCATGTACCGCTTTGTGTTGATGGAATTGCTGGGCAAGGGCATTCCAGAGACACAGATCTACCTCTCGCTGGAGCGGCGGATGAAATGCGGCGTGGGCAAATGCGGCCACTGCCAGATTAACCACATGTACTGCTGCCAGGATGGGCCAGTTTTCACCTATGCCCAGGTCAAGGGCATTGAGGAGGCTTTGTAATGAGTGGAAATGGAAAACCAAAAGTCGCTTTCTTTGACTTTGCATGCTGCGAAGGATGCCAGTTGACAGTAGTCGACTCGCTCCAGACCCATCTGGACCTGCTCGACGCCGTCGAAATCGTCCAGTTCCGTGAGGCGATCAGTGACCAAGGCGAGGATTACGTGGTTGCCTTTATCGAAGGCTCCTGCACCCGCGAGGCCGACGAAGCGCGCTTGAAAAAGATTCGCGAGCAAGCGGCCATCGTCGTCGCGCTGGGAGCCTGCGCCCACACTGGTGGGGTCAATGCTCTCAAAAACCTGCAACCGCTGGATGACGTTCGCCAGTATGTGTACGGGGACAAGGCCGACTGGTACGATACTTATGCCGCCCGCCCCATCGGCGACGTGATCCAAGTAGACGCCGTTATCCCCGGCTGCCCCATCGACCGGGAAGAGTTCGTCGCTGTGGTCAAAGCGGTGTTGTTGGGCAAGAGCCTGCCCATCCCCGACTATCCCGTCTGCGTCGAGTGCAAGCTGAAGGAAAACGTCTGCATGTTCCACATCGGCAAGGTCTGCCTGGGACCACTTAGCCGGGCTGGCTGCGGCGCTATCTGCCCCACCTATGGCGATGGCTGCGAGGGCTGCCGGGGAAGCATCCCGCACCCCAACCAGAACGCGATGAAAGACGTGTTGAGTGAGGCAGGTTTAACAGTAGAAGAAATGATGTCCCGCTTTACAATGTACAATACATATCCGGTACAGAAACAAGCGGCTGAGGAGGGAAAATGAGCACAGTAAATATTGATATGCACGTACACCACGTAACCCGCGTCGAAGGGCACGGCGATATTGTCGTGGACGTCAAGAACGGCGAGATCAAAAAATGCCAGTTCGAGGTCGTCGAGGCCCCGCGTTTCTTCGAGGCGTTCGTGCGCGGTCGCCCCTACTATGAACTCAGCCACATCACCTCCCGCATCTGCGGGATTTGCAGTGTGGGCCACTCGATGGCCAGCATCCGCGCCACCGAAAATGCGCTGGGCGTAGAGCCTTCGGAGCAGACGAAAATCCTGCGCAAGATCCTGTTTCACGGTGAGATTCTGGACAGCCATGTGTTGCACACCTATATGCTGGTCGCGCCAGACTTTTTGGGCGTCAACTCGGTCATTCCGTTGGCGGCGACCCACACCGACGTCGTGCTGCGGGCGCTCAAGCTCAAAAAGCTCGCCGGTGACCTGTGCGCGATGATCGCTGGGCGTCACACCCACCCGATTACGATCGCGGTCGGCGGTTTCACCCACACGCCCACCGAGGCCGAACTGCGGGATATGAAAGCCCAGCTCGAAGATGCGCGCGCCGACTTTGACGCGTCCATCGACTTGTTCGCCACCCTGCCGTGGCCTGCGTTTGAGCGCGAGACTGAGTACGTCTCCCTCAAAAAGGACGACGAGTACGCCTTTATCGATGGCGAGATCGTCACCACCGACGGTTTCAGCTATTCCATCCCGGAATACAAAAAGGTGACCAACGAGTTCCTTATGCCATTCTCGACGGCCAAGTGGGCCAAGCACAACCGTGATTCCTACATGGTTGGCGCGCTGGCGCGGTTCAACAACAACTATGACCAACTCCACCCCAAGGCCAAAGAAGCGGCCGAAAAACTGGGGATGAAGCCTATCTGCACCAACACCTTTTTGAACACGGGTGCTCAAGCGGTTGAGATGATTCACTCTCTCGAGGATACCATTGAACTCATAGACGAACTGCTCACTCGGGGCGTGCAGCCCGAGACACCGCCCGTGGTAGACGTCAAGGCGGGCGAGGGAGCGGGCGCGTGCGACGTGCCACGCGGCACCCTCTTCCACCACTATGTCTATGATGACGACGGTCTCTGCGTCGAGGCGAACTGTATCATTCCCACCAACCAGAACTGGGCCAACGTGAATGCCGACCTGAAAGCATTCTTGCCCCAGATCCTGGACAAGCCGCAAGATGAGGTTCGGTTGTTGCTAGAGATGATGGTGCGGGCCTACGATCCATGCATTTCTTGCTCGACGCACCTTTTGAACGTGACGTTTGTATAGTGTGATTCATGATCCGTGAAACGTGATTACGTTTCACGGATCATAGAGTTGTGCCTATGAAATCTTCGGTTCTTGTGCTTGGCCTGGGCAATCCCTTGCGCGGCGACGATGGAGTAGGACCACGCATCATTGAAGAACTGACCCGCCGTGGGTTGCCGGAGGGAGTCACAGCTCAAGACGTAGGGAATGCCGGGTTAGACCTATTGAACATACTGGAAGGATGGGAACGAACAGTGATCGTAGATGCTGCCGAAATGGGACGAGAACCAGGCCAGTTCGTGCGGTTCACGCCAAACGAGGCTCGGCTAACTCGGGCAGGCGATCACCTTTCCCTCCACAACGCCGGTCTGAGCGATGTGTTGGCGCTAGCCGACGCACTGGGCCGGACGTTGCCCGACTTGGTGATCTTTGGCGTCCAGCCAGCCGAGATCGATTGGCGCGCAGGACTGAGTCCGGCTGTAGAGGCCGCAATTCCAGCCCTGACTGATGCAATAATAGCCGAATTATCCTGATTCACTGAATTAGGACTATTCGTGAAATAATGGGCAACTGCCCAAAAGGAGAAAACTATGCCCAAGATTCTGGTGATTGAAGACGATGCCGATATGGTGATGGCAATCCGCATGCCGTTGGAGGCCAACAATTACGAGGTATTCGACGCCTCCACAGGTGCCGAGGGGTTGGAAAAAGTCAAGGAAATCGAACCTGACCTAATCATCCTAGACGTGATGATGGAAACGACCACCGCAGGTTTCCAAGTCTCGCTCAAATTGCGCAACCCTGATCCTGAATCGGAGTATGCCGCCTACCGCGAAATCCCAATTGTGATGCTAACGGCGATCCACACCACTACTCCACTCCGCTTTGGGCCAGATGAAGAATATCTGCCCGTCGACAAGTTTTTGGACAAGTCGGTTGACCCGGACAAACTATTGTCCACGATAAAAGAGTTAATCTAGTCAAAGACTAGGCCTAGTCTTTAGTGAGTCCGCATCTCGACTCAGATTTGCAACTAGATCAATCCTCTCGCAGATTTCTATCTGCGAGAGGATCAAACCATATTTTACTTACAAAACACATATCAAAACACAAAGTTATTCTTGAACGATCCGAGCGAAAGAGGGGTGGCTTTGTCATCAAATTCTGCATCCTTACCTTCAAGCAGCACATTGGCCGAAGAAGAATTGGTCGACAGCCTCTCCTGGCTGATCGCCATACGATGGCTAGCCGGGATTGGCGTGTTGCTGGCCGGATTCTTGGTCACTATTGTTGATATCAATATTCCAATCACCCCACTATATCTTTTGGGCTTTGGATTGTTGGTGTATAATGCCATCCTTTGGTTAGGGCTGCGCCACCTTGATGCTAGCCCCACTGACTTTACCATCACCTATTACCAATGGTTCGCCCGAATTCAAATCGGCATGGACTGGGTTGCAATGGCGCTATTGGTACACTTTTCCGGCGGCATTGAAAGTCCGGCAATCCTCTATTTCCTGTTCCATATCACCATAGCTTCCTTATTACTCCCACACGACAAAGGACTTTTTTACGTCACACTAGCGCCCGTTCTGGTCGGCGGAGTTGCTTTTTTGGAATATCGCGGTGTACTGCCTCACGTTAACGTATTCAAACCCGCTCGGTACGACAACCCTCTCTACATTGCGGGCATCCTCTTTTTCTTTAGCACTACTGCCTACATTATGACCTATTTCGCAATGACCATTTCACGACGACTGCGCCGTCGTGAGGATGAATTGGCCGGTCTCTACCAAAGTGTAAGAACCACTACCCTGACACTCGACCTGCCTGAAGTAATGAACCGGCTGGCCGAAGCAACCGCCCAGGCACTCGATTGCAAAGGAGTCGCGATCCGGCTCTTGGACAAGACGGGCAGTTCCTTGGAAATGGTGGCCGCTTATGGCCTAAGCGAGACGTATTGGGACAAATCACCCATCGAAGTAGCCCGTGCCCGCATTGACCAAGAAGCTCTTTCAGGCAAGACTGTCTCGGTTCCCGATGCAACCCACGATCCACGCTTGCGCTATCCAAAAAAGGTCGCCGCCGAGGGCATCCACGCTATTCTGAGCGCGCCGTTGATCGGCAAGCGAGAGCCTATCGGTGTGCTGCGGGCCTATGGGGGAACAGCCCATCGTTTTACCCAAGACGACGCGGCCTTTTTGAGTGCCATCGCTGCACAAGGGACAGTGGCGATTGAAAACGCCCAGGCTTATCAACTATTGGAAGACATTGACAAAAACAAGTCGCAGTTTGTACGCATGATCACCCACGAATTACGCTCGCCAGTCCAGGTGACTTCTAGCTTGCTTACCGTACTCGGCCGGGGCTATGTGGGTGATTTGAACGAAAAGCAAACTGACATGGTCGATCGAGCACGGCGGCGCGTCAAGTTCCTAGAGATTCTCATTGATGACTTGCTCGACCTGGCAGCAGGCAAAGCCGACGTACTGGCGACTACCGAGCGAGGCATTATCTCTTTATCCGACGTGCTCCAAGAAGTAGTTGCCCGTTTTGAAACCCATGCTGAAGACAAGGGGATCGAGTTACATTTCAAGCACCCAGACAAAGCGTTGCACGTGTGGGGCGATAAAAGTGAACTAGATCGGATTCTGAACAACCTAGTCAGCAACGCGATCAAATACACTCAGGAAGGGGATGTGTGTATATCGATGAAACAGGCCCGAGACTTTGCCTGCATCGCGATCACCGACACCGGAATCGGTATTCCCCAAGGCGTACAATCCCAGCTCTTTCAAGAGTTCTATCGCGCTCCCAATGCCAAAGCGACCGGAGAGGCCGGGACAGGGCTGGGTCTCGCTATTGTCAAGGACTTGGTGGATCGATATGGCGGGTGTATTGATGTAGAGAGCGCAGAGGGGCAAGGCAGCAAATTCACCATAAGATTCCCCGTTCATCAAAACGAGACCTCTTGACCCCACATCGTTCAGCCTGCCTAAATCAATAGCCGCCTCCAAGTCAACGTCTATGGCGTGATACACCCCACAGCTACAAACTAGTGTTTCGCGGCGTAAACAAGCCTACAGTTCAGAATTGCCGACTATCAACGCAAAGCGCCTATTATGATGCTGATCTGCCGCGAAACACTTGAGCAGTTGGGCGTCAAAGTTTGTATTACGCTGAACGTGTTCACGGTGGGGATATTTACGCCCAACTGCACTAGTCCAATCTGTTGACATGTAGATTTCACTAGCGTATACCCCCTCCTCAATTTGACAAAATCGGGGGATTGCAAGTCTAAGCGGCAGGGTTCTCAACTTCAAAATGACATTTTTCTTCCGAGTTTGGTCCAAAGTTTCAAAATCAACTCCGA
>JAAEPW010000210.1 GCA_024232355.1 Chloroflexota bacterium
AGAATTTCTTTTGTGGCTTGGCTATACCTATCATTTTTCCCAGAATGCTGTTGATGAAATGTTCCATTTTTATCCTCCGTTTTGGTGAAGGATAGTAGTCCTGAGCTTTTATGTCAAATAAAAACTGTCCGAACTATTGCTCATACGAGATGCTGTCTACTACTTTTAGTTCCACCAACTGGTCGGCCAAGAGTTGCAACGTCCAACGCTTCCGACCTTCTGGCGGTTTACTGTGCGCCAAAGTTTCTAGAATGGTTTCACCTTTTTCATCCAACTTCTTTTGCCGTCCCAAGCGTGGTCGCTCGCTGAGAGCACCATCCAGATTGCCTTCCACAAACCGTTGCCGGGTTCGCTGTACTGTCGCTGTACCAGTGTGCAACGCTTCAGCAATTTCGCTGTCGACCTTGCTTTCGTCAGCAAGCAGCAGAATCCGGGCGCGATTGAGCTTGCGCGCAGAGTGTTCGCCACTCTTGATGAAATCTAGTAAAGATGTGCGTTCTTCTTTTGTTAAATCGACGATGTAAATTTTTCTGGGCATTGTTCTCCTCCTACAAAGGTTAGTTTGCCTTCAGTTTATCATAGGAAGAAAATTTATCAAAACCTACTTGAAAAGGTACTAGCCTGTCTAAATACAATGTGGTAAAATTGCCTGATAGGGTAGCTGAATTACAAGTAGGGGAATGCACGCCCCAAAGGGGCAACGCACTCGCGATTAAAGGAGAACGATTATGAGACGCACACATCGCTCGATTTCGTTGTTAATTTTGGTTGGCGTTATCCTTGTGGCGGTCTTGTGGCACACCCCAGATCTCACCCAGTCGGCAGCGATGCCGTCCCAAGCGCCCGCCCGCTCCGACGAGGAGATCGTCCGCGCTGCCTGGTTGTTGGCGGGTGACGTGGGCGTCTATCGCTTTCGCACCCAGGTGGTGCAGACCACGTACCCTGCACCCACACTCTACAACGCGGGCAAAACATCCCAGGAGGACCACTTTGCCTTTGAGGGGCGAGTGGACCGACCCCAGGACGTGATAGAGATGAGCCTGGGGCGCTCGACCGCGGGCAGAACCGCGCCTGGCGCTCAGGACGCGCAATACAACATCCGCATCAAAAACGGCCTGGCCTATGGACGAACCTCGGCGGGTACCTGGGAAGAGATCGACAACGTCGGCGACATCTTTGCCCCCGGCAGCGATCCCTTGGGCTTTCTCTCCAGCGCGCGCAACATTCGCCTGCTGGGCGCAGAAACACACACACTTCCAGGCCCAGACAACACGCAACACAAAATACGCAACACGAAATACGCCTTCGACCTCAACGGCCCCGCCCTCGCCGCCTACGTCCGCGACCAACTGGAACAACAGTTGCGCGAGCGCGGCGAACTCCCGGACGGCATAAACCTGGACACTTCCGACGCCTACCGCAAGGTCAAGGGCCAGGGCGAAATCTGGCTGGATGGCGATGGCCTGCCGCGCCGCCTCACAATGGTTATGGCCTTTCCCCGTGAGGACGATGGACGGCGGATCAAGGCCGAGTTCACAACCAACCTGTACGACTTTGACCGCATGGCCCTGGCCAAAGCCACTGCCGCCCCATTCGAAGACACGAGCGCGTGGGCGGCCCGCGCGCTGAACCTGCCCGCCACGGCGTTGGGCTGGCAAAAGTGGTGGACGCAGACAGGATTGCTGCTCGGCAGCCTGGCGCTGATGATCGCCGTCGCGCCCTTTATGCGCACGCGCGCCTTTCGCGTCGCCGCCAGCGGCGTGGTGGCCCTCTCCATGCTCATCACCCCCCTGCTGCAATCTCAGCAAGTGTACGCCTTTAGCGAGCGCCAATCCGCCCGCCGCGCTGAATCTGACGCCCGCCAGGAAAGGACCGAGTCGGAGGAGCGAGCGCGTGAGAGCGCGCGCTCTCGCTATAACTGGAGCCCGCATCAAAATCCACTGGAAATCAACCGGGCGGCAAATCAACAAATTGAGCACACAACAACCGGCATTCCAGGCTCGATCATAACTGCACGAACTGCGATGGCGACCACTGACACCGACGACGAACTCGACACCACCGACACCGACGGCGATGGCCTGACCGACGACGAGGAAGAATATTGGGAAACCTGCGCCAGCGTCGACGACACAGCCTGCGACGACCCCACCGACTCTGACGGCGACGGCCTGACCGACGGTGCAGAAGTCAACACGATTGGCACCTATCCCACGCTGGCCGACCACGACGGCGACACAATCACCGACTCGTTGGAAATCGCCGGATTCGAGTACCCGGTTGGCAGCGGAGAGATGTGGTATCTCAACCCGCTAGAGACCGACACCAACGGCGACAGCTTGACCGACGGGCAAGAATGCCCTGAATTGAGTGAAATCGGCGATGGCGGCGCCGGCGCGGCCTATTGCTCCGATACCGACGGTGATGGCGAACCCGATGTCTTTGACTTTGACAACGACGGCGACGGCGTGCCGGATTTGACAGACCTCTCACCTTTCAGCTTTATCGGGGGGGCGGATGACTTTTTTGATTACGATACGCCCTTTTATCTTTCTGTAGACAACTTGGAAGCCGATATGCCCACCTTTGTAGAACTGCAACTGCGCCCGGTGAACGCTCTGCAATTGACTTATTCCGGCAGCATATTTGATTGGCCCGCCGGCGACGAAGAGGGCCAGATCATCCGGGGCAACGACACCACCTTTGCTGATACACAAAACACTGCCATCCGGAGCAGCGCCGATAATGCCGCCAACGGAGACGTGTTAATTTACCCCGTGCTCGAAATCTATATCCCCTACGAAGAAGACGTATACGGCAACCTGCCTGTCCGCGATACCATCACCGATACGGTGGACATTGCAGGCTGGCTCGATACAGACACCCTCGACGCTTACGGCATCTCGGTGCAGCAGGCCGACGACGAGGGCAATCTCTACGTCTATGTACCCATCAGCACTGTCGATGACGATCTGGGCGCGAGCACGGCGGCGTTCTCCGCGCAGATGCTCTACTGGCCCACCCCATCTCCTGATGGGGCACAAGTCAGTTGGGGCAGCGCGCACGAGTTCCGTGTTTTATGGATGGTGCAAATGATCGTTGACGAGGGCGAGGGCACGGATGACAGCTCAAGCGTTGTCCACATCTATAGCGACGAGCAGTGGTACATCACCGGTATAGATGTGCGTGAGGATCACGGCTTTGACATCGCCATCGTGGGCGAGGATCCCACCGCCGCCGACTTTACGGACGATATGTTGCTCTATCACGACTTACTGCTGCTACTCGCTGATGGTCTGAGCCAGACCTTTATCGAGGGCGTGGACTGCGCGCCGGAATCGCTCGATGACGAATACTGTATTGGGGACAACACGCGCCTGACGGTGAACGAGATTTACGAACGTTTCAACCAAAGCAGCAATAGCGCCATCGCCGACAACTATCGCTGGTATATCACCGATACCTTCAAGGTGATGATGCAGAGCTATGATCATTACGGCTATCTCTCGCACGTCGCGATGACGGATACGGTGGATTTTCTGGAGAGCACCTACAGCGCGTATACGGACGACATCCCAATGTTACTCTTTGCCCAGGAGCAAACGTACCGCACTCTAAATCTGGACGACCTCACGCCGGCGGATAGCTTGTCCGTGGACATCAGCACCGTGCAAGAATACGTGATGGCCTATCTGAACGTCGGCGCTTATATATATGATGCCGACGATGCCGCTTGGAACAATTATAGCACCGAGGATTTTCTCGACTATTGGGGCACACTCTTGAGCGAATTGGACGACTTTCAGCCGGAAGACCCCGACGATGAAGAAAGTATACAAATCGCCGAGGGAGAACTCACTTGGATGCAGTTGTACTATATGGCGCTCAGTAATGGAGTGGCCGCGCTGGTAGAAATTGACGCTGAACCCTGGCTGGCCGAGGACGCCATGTATCACGAGAACGCACAGATCGTCTATCGTCAGGGAACCGTGGGGTCTCTGGCTCTGCAAGCATTGTGGCACTCGGACACGGTATGGAAGTGGGGGGGCACAATCGGCAAAGGTGTATGGAGCGGCCTAAAATGGCTCCCCCTCAAAATCTATAACTATTTCAAATCGCCAAGTGGTGTAACAATCATCTACAATAATAAAGTCTTTGGCAGCGGAACCAGCATAGTCAAAAAGCTTGGAAACTTTTACAAAAAAATAGCGACCTTGGATGGCACCTTTGATCTAGGGGACGGCGCTGTCGCGATGCTGAAATCCTTGCCAATGGGCAAATTGGGTAAAACTTGCATCGGCGGCGCTCTTGTAGGGGTTCTGGTTCTGACCAGTTTTGCAATCGCGTCCAGCGTAGACTCTGGCGATGCCTGGTGGGAAGTCGCGATGACAGCTACCATTGGAGCCAGCGCGGCACTGATTGCTGTGCAGACCATCAACACGATGAACAAACTCCTCCAAGCGTTTCATAATCCGCAGGCAGTTTTAGGAGTTCTGGGGCCAATCGCCAGTACCAATCGGTGGAATGCCTTGCGCACAGTAGGGAAGGCGTCCCGTTTCGTTTCATTTGCCGGACTATTGTTGGAAGTCGCGTTTGCTTGGGGCTTTGTGGCGTACCAGATGTTGTTCAGTGGCAGTCTCTCTAAATACGAAATCAATGCCCTGATCGCTTACGGTATTGCGTACACCATCGTAGCGATCCTACTGTTCGCTTTGGGTTTTATTCCCGTCATAGGGCCGCTTTTGGTTTTACTGATCATTCTCGTTGATCTCCTGGCTTTCTTAATTTGCGAAGCAACAGATAGCGACGATGAGAAATGTAAAGGCATCACCGGGATGCTCACTGAATGGCTGGCAAGCTTTATCTACGCCGTGAATGAAATCGTGGATGTGAGCGACGCTAATCGCCTGGAGTATACGATCGCGGGCCTGGATTTGACAGAGGCAGAGGTTGGCTATACCATCGCCAATACCGTGCAAGCCTCGCTCAAGGTTACAAATACTATTAAAATCCTGGGCGATCAGGACGACGCAAAAGATACCGCCTTCAAGTACTATCTCCAAGGCACTGAAAAAAACAAACACGATAATCTAGACTTGGGGGATACAGACTGGCAAGTCACTAGTTGGTTCCCAGATCTGGGTTGGGGTGAAATAGCTCGCACACTCGCCACGTATTCCACACCTGAGCCATTGCTCGTGAATTTTGCTGATGCTGGGGTGGGCATAAATCGTTCGCTGCCCATCTACCTCACCGAAGCGTATGCTATCCCTATAGAAGAATGTTGGTTCGATGTCTGCTCGCTTGACAAACACGCAGGCTCTTTACACCTTTCCATTGGCGACTATATCCTTTATGATATCCTGCCCGCTACGCTCGATGATTTCTTTGCTTTGACGAGCAAGGATGCTGGGTACAGCCTGGACTGGGGACAAGAAGGCGATCTGCGTTTCCCCCGCCAGAAGGATGCTGACAATGATGGTCTATGGAACAGCGTCGATGGCGGCTCCGACCCGGATGACGGCAATTGGGACACCGACGATGATGGACTTTCTGACTATTATGAAATCGCTAATGGCCTGGACCCCGAAAGCACTCCGAGTGCGGGCAGCGCTCTGCGCGCCGTTCAGAAAACCTCATCAGGCGGCGATACCGATGGCGACGGCTTGACCGACCTGGAAGAATTGCGCTACGGCTCTGATCCCTGGGCCGCCGACGGTGACGGCGACGGCCTGAGCGATGTCGTGGAATTGGAGGGTTGGGATCTCTTGTACCAAGATATAGACGGTAATACCTTTTCCGTTCGCGTGTGGTCCGACCCGGCCCTGGCCGATGCTGACGGTGACGGCCTGGACGACTCTGACGAATACCTCTACGGCCTCAACCCCAACATGGTCGAAGACGCCGACATTATCAACAACGCCCTCAGCTTTTCGTCCCTGGATGTGAGTGAGACCGCCGCGCCAGTAGCTTTGCTCCAATTTGAGGAAACCGAGGGCGTGGCCTTTGGCGATGCCGCTAAAGCCAACCGCGCGGCGCTCTGCACCGGCAGCGCGTGCCCCACGGCGGGGGTGCAAGGGCGCTATGGCTATGGGTTACAATTTGACGGCAACGACGCGCTCACCATCACCGCCGATGATGCTTTTGACCTGGCGGAATACAGCGTTGGGCTGTGGGTCAAACCCACGCAAACTAGCACCGCGCAGAGATACATCCGCAAAGGCAGCAGTGGATACACCAACTTTAACGTGTGGCAGTTGGAAAATTCACTCAACCTTAAATTCGATCTGTATCCCGCAACGTGCAACAGCGGCGCTGTGCGGCACTTTACCAGCAACGCTGCGTTGACCGAAAACGAGTGGAATCACGTACTTGTGACATACAACGGCAACACAATGGCCTTGTACATTAACGGCGCGCTGGATAACTCTGCTACCACCAGCAATGCGGGAGTGTGCACCACCAGCAGCGATGTCGTCATTGGCAACAACGTGACCGGTAGCCTTGATGAAGTGACCGTCTTTGATTACGTCCTCGACCTCGCGCAAGTGCAAACCCTTTACGACGGGCGCTACAACCTCAACGACGACCTGGTGCTGCCCGGCGACGCCCTCACCTATCAGGCCACCATCCAGAACAATCTCAGCAGCCGTTATGCCAACGGCTATATCTCTGCCGCGCCAGACTCGGAAGATGATCCCATCATTGTGGACACTGATTACTATCCTTTTAGCCTTGATCCCGAGGCCGCTCTCGTTATTAACGGATCCGCGCAATTCAGTTCCACAGCGACGGCGGGAACCTACGCGCTCGACCTGGTAGCCGGGGGCGTCATCAACGCCCCTGATGAGAGCGTGCTTTTTGTCACCGCGCCCGATCCCGATTTGGGCATCTATTTCGAGTCTGACCAGATCGACAGCAGTTCCAGCAGCAGCATCGTGGGCACACTGGCGGATGGCGTGCTTGGTGAGTGCCCCGAAACGCGCCTCTATGGCGACGAGGAAACGTGTCCTGATCGTGACGACATTGGGATCAATGGTTATGCCCTCACCTTTGATGGCGACACCGATTCCTTCCTGGTGCGCCAGACCGAGGATGACGGCCCCTTGAGCGACCTTGAAAGCGGCTCTTTCACGCTCGGCGCGTGGATCAAGCCGACTCACGACGCCGCCGATACCGCAACACGCGCCATCCTGGGCTATGACCAGACCGACGCAATCTGGTTCCGCTTTAACGCCGCCGCTGAGAACAACAGCTTTGCCGATGAGGTCGGCCACTACACTGTGGACTGCGACACCGGCGAATGCCCCATCCAAGGCGCGGACTTGGGTGGCGTTCCCCAGGCAGGCATCACTTTTGATGGCGTGGATGATAGACTGGATCTATCCAGCACAGCCGAAAACCTGCTTGGAGCCGGGGACGAGGCCAGTGTCTCCCTGTGGTTCCAGGTTGACCCCAACGGCCCTGATGTGCAAGAACTATATTCACACAGTAATGAGGGTGTAGTCATAGTTTATTTGGATAACATCAATTCTAGTACAAGTATGTTAACCCTATATGCCAAAGACTATGTGATGCTCGATAACCAAGGTGGTTGGTTTTCGTATGAAATAGAGACACAAATTGATAGCCAGATCCCCCATCATATTGTAATCACGGAACCAAGTGAACAAACGAATCCACCGCGCTATGAAAACCTAAAGTTTTACGTTGATGGTGTTTTGATCGGTACGGGATGGCATTGGGGATGGGACGATCGGGTTTCAGTCACTATTGGCGAGAGTGATTGGGACATTCCCGACGTCGATGAACAAAATTTCAAAGGCATAGTGGGCGATCTGGCCCTGTTCCCAACCATCCTTTCAGTGGATCAAGTCACCCATTTATACGAACACGGCTTTGGTGGTATGCCTATCTTGTACACCGCCGGCGAGCAAATTGGCTTTGCCTACAAAGACGACGGCGCACCCGGCCTGCTCTCTGGCCCGGCAAGCACCGATCTGACTTTGGACACCTGGTCCCACGTGACCTTGGTCTATGATGACGCTGCCAATAGCGCCACGCTCTACCTCAACGGCATCGCCGTGCAGGAAGAGACCGGTGTGGACATTGAGGTCTCTTTTGACGACAAAGCTAAATTCCGCATCGGCTGGGCGGGCGGCGGCTATGAGCATTTCCAGGGCAGCATTGACAGTGTCGTGCTTTACAATGAGGCTCTCTCTGATGATGTCAGCGGGCTGTTTGTGAGCACACTCGACGAAAATGCAGACATACTGCTCAAACTGGACGAAATCCCTGGCGCGACCCAATTCCAGTACGGCTACGACGCCGACGAAATTGCGACCTGTACCAGTTTCTGCCCCGACACCGGTTTACCCGGTATCGCCAACTGGGCTGTCTATTTCGACGGCAATGCCCGTATCGATATAGCGGATAGCGATGCTGTTAACGAACAGATCTCGGCGTTCACCATTGCGGCTTGGGTCAAAACCACCAGCGATAGCGGTTCTATTTTTCAATCTATTTACAACAACCCCGACATGTTCTGGCTAACCCCCAACGAATTCTACGTTGCTGGCCAAACGCTGGCCTACAGCGGCAATACGAATGGTGAGTGGGCACACGTCGTGGCCATTTATAATTTTTCTGGGTCTCAGATGCGCGTTTACGTCAATGGCAGCAAGCAAGCGGTGCAAAACATCAGCGCTAACACTATTGATTTGGGTATAGCGCGTTATAACATTGGCCACAACTTTGACGGTTACCTGGATGATGTGCGCTTTTATCCAAATGCCTTGAGCGAATCCCAAAGCCAAAATTTGTATAAATTTACACAGCCAACGTTACGCGCCCAATTTGATGAAGATAGCGATGCGACGGACTTGGACTTGCTCGTTTACCGTGATTTCATTTACGGCAAAGTTAGCATCGAAAACGTCCAGTTAGGTATGCCCGGTCGCCTGGGCAACGCCGCACATTTCTACGATCCGGATGACGATCAGACAACGCAAATCGAGATTATAGCTGATGCCATTGCTGCTGAGATTGATCCTTTTACCATCATGTTCTGGCTCAAACCGGACACATGGTCTACGAATTACCAAACAGAGCATATCCTGAATTGGGGAGGCTTGGATATTACGCAGCAGCGCGATGTTTACGGCGATACCTGGTTACACGTCAACGGTGACGCCAGTGCCGCTTTGCCCCTCCAGGCCGGTGAATGGCAGCAGGTCGCCATCGTTGGCGATAGTAACCACAACATACGCTTTTACCTTGATGGCGTGTTGCAGGCAACGGAGGTTTTACAAGTATTTAATAGTAATACCGTCTACCAATACATTGGTGATGAAAAAAATGGCACAGCCGGAGGCTTGGTGGACACCGCCCTTGATGAGCTCGCTTTTCTATCACGCGCGTTGAGCAGCGCAGAGGTTGCCGACATCTATAACCGTGAATCGCGCTGGTATCGCGCCGTGGCGACCTTTCGTTTTACCGTAGATATCGACGCGCCCACCATCACCCTACGCACCGACGACGACTATCGCCCCTACCAGAGCGCCGTGCTCGACGTGGCCACGCGCGACGCCACCGGCGCGACCACCCTGCTCGACATCGGTATCCAAGCGCCCGGCGCTGGTGACTATATCTGGGAAAACGCCCCCGCCTGCCTCGATGCCGAATCCGGCGCGGCCTGGTGCCCCACATTTGACCCCACCCAGTTCGGCGGCGAAGGCCAATACAATCTACAATTCCGCGCGGTCGATACGGTGGGCAATGAAAGCACCAGCCAGGTCTACAACACCTTTGTGGATAACACTCCGCCCACCGTCACCGTCGCGTACGATGGCGCTTGGGTACCGGCAACCCCAGCCCAAGACACTGAATTATACTGGACCCTGACGCTCACCGGCGCCATCACCGACCCCGACCTCGGCGACGGCAGCGCGGCGGGCAGCGGCGTCCTCACCAGCAACGTAAAAATCAACCTGCTGGATGAGGAGGGCCTTTTAGCCACGGGGCTAGGTCCACAAACAGCCTCCGTCGCTGGCGATGTTTGGAGCGTGGACTATGTCTTTGATGGCAACCGGCCCACCGGGCAATACACCATCCGAGTCATAGCGGAGGACAAAGTCGGCAACATACTCTCAAGCACAGTCGGCATCGTGGGATCTGACATCCGCACCGATGCCTCCGCGCCAGACGTGGACCTGCATAGCTGGGAACTTGGCCCCGACGCTATCACCTCAACACACACCCTTTCGGGCACGGGAATCGACCTCAGCCCCCGCAGTGGCGCAGTGCTCAAGCTCAACTTTGATGAAAACGACGGCGGGACAACGTTCTACGACACCAGCGATAGCGGCACGCCCGCGACCTGCGTCGCTTGTCCTGTTTTGACCGCCGGGCAGTTTGGACAGGCGCTCAATTTTAGCAACGACTATCTTGGCATAGCCAACGCCCAGGTTCCGACCGGCGACAGCGAATATACACTGATGGCCTGGATCAAGCCCAACAGCATGGCGGCGCAAAGCATCATCGGCTGGGGCAATTGGGGTGTGGATGACGAGTATAATGTCCTGCGCCTGACCGCGACCGGCGTGCAAAACGATTGGGGCAACAATGCCCTGACCGCTGCTACTAGCGACCTGAGCGGCGCGTGGCATCACGTCGCCGCGACCTTTGATGGCACAACCCGCAGCATTTACCTGGATGGCATAAAAATAGATAGCGACGCCCCATCCGGGCTGAATGTCACCACCCCCGACGACCTCCGGATTGGCGCGCGGGCCAATCCCCTGGGTGAATACTTTGACGGCTTGATAGACCAAGTCCAGGTTTACTACCGCGCCCTCAACCGCGTTGAACTTTATGCCCTGGCCCAATCACCCGTAGCGGGCGTTGACGCAGTAGACGTCAACTTTGAATCCCGCGCGCCTGGCCCGCTGTCCTACAACAACGTCTTGCCCGATGGCGCCGTCCTCTACCTGCCTTTTAACGAACAAAGCAACGGCGACACCCTCGTGACAGAATTTGACGATTATTCCGGCGACGAATACGGCGTCGTTGACTATATCGTCTGCGACGAGGCTACCTGCCCCACAACCGGCGCAAGCGGTATTCGTGACAGCGCGCTCACTTTTGATGGTGAGGATCAAGGCGTGATAATCTCTGCTACCACTGAATCCGACAATGGCGACATGTACCAAATGACAGTGGGAGCGTGGTTCCGGGCAGAAGACTTGTCACAGGGGTACAGACAGTACATCTATAGTCACAAGACGTATGGTCGTCTGGATATTTACTTTGATGACACGCAACAACTCACCCTGCACGCTGTTCAGAATGACGGATTGAATACTACAATCACCACCACCGCCGTTGAACAGGGTCGCTGGCACTATGTCACGGCCGTACTTTCGGCCACCGACCAACTCACGCCAGACGGGCTAAAGTTGTATCTGGATGGACAATTGGTGGGCAGTTCCGAGGGCAAGCGGCTAAAGAGTTATGTGGGGTCCGATACCCGCCACCTTCCCCGTATCGGGGTAGGCGCAAAACTAGATCACACTGGGCGTTATGGCATTTGGTATTACCAAACGGTTTGGGGATTCATCGGCCAAATTGACGAAATGTCGCTTTTCAACCGTGCCCTGGATGCACAAGAGATTCGCGCGCTGATGTTCCAATCCGACCCACAATTGGCGCTGGATTTCGACGACGGAGTCGCAAGCGATGGAGATGGACTGGCAACCGCCCCCACCGAGTTAGCACTTGCGGCGCAGCTCGTCAGCGACGATACGACAAACAAGATCACGACCGGGCACGTCGGCGATGGCGCGCTAACGTTGGATGGCGGGGGTGACCATGTCGCCATAAGCGCCAGCCCCTATCTGGATACAAGTACAAATACGGCTGCTGGCAACAGGGCCGCTTTTTCGCAAATGCTCTGGGTTTATCCCAGTCCGGCGGATAATAGTGTCTATCCCATCCTCAGCAGCGGCGCATACACTGACGACGCCTATGCCTACCCCTTCCTGGCCGTGACAGACACCACAAAATTGCACCTCGGTTTTGGCGACGGCAGCGCGCTGCACGCCTATACCACGGGCGACATCCTCACCACGGACGCCTGGAATCACGTCGCCGCCACCTTTGACGGAGACACCTATCGCGTCTATGTGAACGGCGTCGAGGTTGAGAGCACCGCTAATTTCGCCGACCTCAGCCCCGCGCCCACGCAGCAATTTGACCTGGGGCGCGACGGCGCAGGCCACTACTTTCAAGGCCAACTCGACGCGCTCAAGCTTTATCCGCGCGTCCTGGACGTGCTGGAAATCCGCGAGTCTTATGCCGGTGCAACCTGGCAACCAGTCACACTCACACAATCCGGCGCTGCGCTCTCAACCTGGAGCAGCACACCCCCCGAATTGGAGGGAGCATATCTCATCAACGCCCGCGCTACCGATGCTTTCAGCAATACCAGCGCCAGTCTGCCGCTGTGGAATGGCACACTCGATACCATCGCCCCGCGCATCAACTTTGGCGGGCGGCAACTGGGCGCGGGCAGCAGCGCGCAGACCGTGTACACCTTTACCGTGCAAGACATCAACCTGGATGATGCCACCCTGACCTCTCCTTGCTCAGAAAATGCAGTACAGTGGACGCCCTACAGTTCCCTCTGGTTCCGCATACTGCTGGGACAGACCAGCCTGAGCGGAGGACAGCTTTTTGAGGGCAGCGCCGTCTGCATCGCCAATGGCCATCCCGCAAGCACGGTAGATCTAACCGCCTGCGATACACAAGGCAACTGCGCGACAGAAATCATCACTCCATTCGCCGCCCCAGCCACCACGTTGGATGCCGCCATACTCGCCCCCACAGATTACGCGCTCCTTGGCAGCATTGATCCCATCAGCGTGACCGGGGCCGCGTATGCCCTGAATGAACTAGAAACTCTGACCGTGACTCTCAACGACGGCCTGTTCTATACGCACACCTGGCCCGCCGGTATCACCGGCACGACCTGGGCCACCACCTGGACACCCACAGTTGATGGCGTCCATACCTTGGAGGCCGTTGTCCGCGACCGCACTGGCGTGGTATTGACCGAGACCCGTCCAGTGAACGTCATCGTCAGTGTCAACCCGCCCACCATCACGCTGGAAACCGCCGTACTGACCCGCACGCACTATAACGCGGGCAACGGCAAGCTCGATCTAGTGGGGACGACGAGTTCCACAGTCGGCATACGCAAGGTGACGGTGGACATTGTCAGTGGCACACAGACCACCAAGGTGGACGCCAGCCTGGATGGTGAAAGCTGGAACGCCAATTGGTATCTGTCCGATGGTGACACACCAGATGGGCGCACTTACACCGTGACCATCACTGCTAAAGATTACGGTGGGCGGACAAGTGAACACTCCCAAGCCGTGATCGTAGATGTGCAACCTCCGGCCCAAGTTGTACCCGGGCTTGGCGCCGATGGGCAGACCATTGCTGCTGGCGACACCATCCGCGCCATCAGTTCCACCCTGACTTTGACCTGGACGGCTGGCAGTGACGGCAGCGGTCTGAGTAGCTATGAGACCGGCTGGACCGTATATGGCGCGTATTCCAGCACCATCACCGGTACGAGCACGCTCTATGCCCCCACCGACCCGCGCCAGGACACCTACACCGCCACCGACGGCACGCGCCTGACGCCCTACCTCGCGGCCACCGATGTCTATGGCAATCGCGGCTGGTTATCCTTTGGCAATATCTATGTAGACAGTGCCCTGACGCCCGACTATATCCAACTCCCCGCTTCCGCCGAGGATGCGGCTTACACCGGCTGGATGGACAGCGGTTGTACGCTGTTGAACGTTGACCGCCGTATGCTCAACGTCACTGCCGAACACGAGAACCTGCACGCTGAACAAACCTTCCACACCACGTGGGACTTGAACGCCCTCCGCCTGGTCTGGAGCGGCGCGGACTGGAACACATCAGGCGACCTCTTCGTCTACCTCGACACCGCCGCCGGTGGGGCAACCACCCTCTACGACCCCTACAGCGACACCTTGACCCACACCACATTCTATTTACCCGGCAACCTGCCCGCTACAGCCATCAACTTTCCGCTCAATCCCCGCACAGACTACCGCCGCGACCAGGCCGCCGCGCAGACCGCCTTTGGCGCGGAATACCTGGTCTGGGTGCAGGATGACAGCACGGCCAGCTTGATCGCCTGGAACGGCAGCACATGGGAGACGGTCAATGTTTTGGGCACGGCGCAGTTCCGCTTTAGCGCCAGCCTCAACGATGGGCAGACCGACATCCTGATCCCCTTTGCCGACCTGGGCATCACCGACCCAGCCGCAAACAGTCTTGGCCTGCTCGCCTTTGCCAGCGCCGACCCTTCGACAAGCTCAGGGCAAGCACTGACCTTGTGGGCTACCGCACCGTCCGGCAACCCGATCAACGACAGCCGCCTCATCGACAACGACACCCTCGCGGCACAGAGCGAAATCTTTGCCCTGACGTTGGCCTATCGCTGGGCGGGGCTGGGCAGCGGCCTGTGCCCCAGCGACGCGGGCGGCGATGCGGACCTGGCTTTCAGCTTGAGCGTGGAGCCGGCGGGCACAGTCTACAGCTTTCAGGATGACGACCTCTTCTGGCTGTGGGATAGTCTGCACGCCACCGCCTACGCACCGGATGGCCGCGATAATCAGATCGCCCACCTGAGCGACCTCAAACTGGGCGCGATTGGTACGACCTACGCCCCGTTGATTGACGGGCAAACTGTGACCTATACCCTGGGCTACCACAATCAGGGCACGCTGACCGCCACAAACGTCAGCGCCGACCTATCCGGCGTCTTTGCCCTCAGTTTACCCGGCGGTACACGCCTGACGGGAGAGCGCCGTGACAGCCAGACTCTCGCCCTGGGTGACATTGCCCCAGGCGCGAGCGGCAGCGTCAGTTTTAACGCTTTGATCGATGTAGCCGCAGCCCAGGGTGACTATTACGCGGACTGTGTCATCAACTATCCCGATGCGCCGCGCGCTTGCGCCCCCTACCTAGAGGTTGCCGCCGTAGATGTGGCGGTGAGCATCGCCGGGCGCGACCCCATAGACTGGCTCTGGGCGGAACATCAAGTGGACAACACCGCCCCGATATTCTTTGATTTTAGCCAGCCCAACTATGAAATCGCCCTGGACGAGGTTACATTCAGCGGCTATGCCCATGATGACGCGGGCATTGATAGCCTGGACCTGGAATTCTACATCAGCGGGTACACCAGCCAAATCGCGTGCCCTGATAGCGCGCCGGACGATGGCGTATGGGCCTGTGATGTGGACATCACAGGCTTGACTGGGGCCGGTGATCTGAACGACGGCAATCTCTTTACTGCCCGCGTTCGCGCCACCGACAAGCTTGGTCAAACCGGGGAGTGGTCGCCGAGCCACAATTTATTGGTAGACACCACCTTGCCCACGACGACGGTCGTGGTGGATGGACAGTCTATCAGCAGCGGCGCAACCCTCAATAGCACCGGCGACTATGTCGTTTCCGGGCAGGCCTACGACGAACGCGCCTTGGACTATGCCGAAATATGCGTTGATGGCGCGTGTTACATAGCCCCGGCGCAGACTGGCGCACAAACTTTTGTTTATCAAGATAGCCCCGCAGCGCCCATAGCCCTGGACGGCAGCACAACGTGCGACGGCAACGAGATAGTGCGCACCTTTACTGTTGGTGAAAGCTTTAACGTGAGCGAGCTAAACGTGGGCCTGAACATAACACACACCTTCCGCGACGACGTGCGCGCGGTGCTGGTTTCACCGCCAGGCACGGAACAAACCTTTGTGCTGGGCACACAGCACCAGGCTGAGGATAGCCAACATCTCGATGTGCTGTTGGCCGATGCCCACGGACAAGCCTATCGCACCTCGGGCGACCACAATGCGGCTACGCCCTACTATAACAACGAGCGCCGCCCGTCTGCACCGCTCAACACCTTCCGGGGGCAATCCGCCTACGGCACGTGGACGCTGCGTCTCTGCGACACCGCGCCCAACGCCGACGACGGGCTATATCATCACGCGCGCCTGACGCTCATTCCGTTGGCGCGCGGCCCGTTGAGCAGTGGATGGAGCCAAATCATTCCCACACAAGCGGGCAGCGACAATTTCTCTCAAGTGGTGACGGTCACAGTCGTGGACGGCGCGGGCAATCGTAGCATCGACCCCACACAATTTAGCATCACCGTGGATAATGCCGGCCCTGTCATCACAATGACACAAGTCGTGACCTATATCTCGTTCGCGGGATTGACCGGCCCCGTAACGGTGCTTGGCGGCGACATCGCCGATGGCACCGGCGTTGCCAGGCTAGATGTTTTGCTCAAAAATCCGTACAACGTTGCCCGGACAGAAACGCTTGACGTGAGCAACGGCCAATGGGACTATGCCTTCCAACCCACAGAATATGGCACGTACCAGATTTGGCTGACCGCCGTGGATAGCGTGGGAAACGTCACCTATCTCGGCCCCTACCCGGTGGAGGCCAATGGCCCACGCCTTTACAAATCTGGCACACCTGACATAGATGTCCCCTTGGGCGGCGTTATGACCTACACGCTCACCTTTGAGAATCCCGACCCCATCACAGTAACCGCCGCCGTCATCACCGATGTGCTGCCCGTGCAACTTGGCAACCCGGTCATCGTGGACGGCACAGCCACAGTGGTGGGCGGCGATAGCATTGCGTGGACGCTCACAAATGTACCTGCCGGAACCAGCATGAGCACGACCTACACTGTAGCCGTCACGTCCAACCACTATTACTATGACACGGCCATCGTCAACACCGCGAGCTTTGGCGCGGCTACGGTTACTGGAGAATTGACAGGGACAGCCAGTAACTTTTCCCGCATCGAAGAAGAAGCCCAACTGTTCATTGAAGATGGCAGCGTAAAGCCTTCGTCTACGGCGTTAGGAAAGATTGAATGGGGCGATTACGATAATGATGGTGATTTAGACTTTTTACTGTACGGCCCATCCTTCAGCGATCAGACGTGGATTTATGAAAACGCGGTTGTGACCTCCACCTTTATCCGGCGTGATGATCTCTCTAGCGCGCTTACACAAGTGGGATACGGCAGCGCGGCCTGGGGTGACTATGATAACGATGGCGACCTCGATCTTTTGTTGACCGGTTGTCCCATGTCCTTTAGTGAATGCTCTGGCGACCCAATTTCTAAAGTATATGAGAACACTGGTGATGATTTCGTCAAAGACACCAGGGCCAACTTGCCGGGCATTTGGAATGGCGCGGCAGCCTGGGGCGATTACGACAACGACGGTGACCTGGACATCTTGCTCGTGGGCAACAACATCGCCGGCATCTACGAAAATACCGGCAACGGCTTCCGTGAGGATACTGACGTAGATCTGCCTGGTTTAAGAGCAAGTGGCGCCGCCTGGGGAGACTATGATAACGACGGCGACCTGGATATCCTCCTGGCGGGAGTTGCCGGAAGCAAGCGTATCACGTACATCTATAAGAACGTGGATCACGAGTTCCGCCGCGATAACTCGGTCACACTACCAGGAGTATCGCCTGCTATAGTGGAATGGGGGGACTTTGATAACGACGGCCTGCTGGACATCTTGCTGGTCGGTTGTATGCAGAGTAAATGCGGGTCAACTGCGCAAGCCCGCGTCTACCGCAATACGGGCGCCCGCTTCAACTACTTTGCCACCCTCAGCGGCATCAAAAATGGCAGCGCGGCCTGGGGCGACTATGACAACGATGGCGACCTGGACGTCTTGATCGTTGGTGAAAAGCAGGATATATCCAACCCCGTTTCCAAGGTCTATCGTTACCATCAAGGCAGCTTTATCAACAGTTCAGCCGCCAATTTACCACCATCGGTATCTGGCCATGCCTCCTGGGCAGATTATGACAATGACGGCGATTTGGACATCCTGCAAATTGGCTGTGTGCCCGGCCAAGCTTGCTCAAGTGGCGATCCGTCGATTTTCGACTTTTACCGTCAAGACCGCAACAATCCCAACACCCGCCCCACCGCGCCGGATATACTATCCACGGCAGTCGATGGCGCACTCGTGACTCTTAACTGGAACGGCGGAAACGATGCGGAAACACCCGCCATAGGTCTGAATTACAACTTGATGATCACCAACAGCGCCGACTCGGCTTATACGCTCGCGCCAATGGCGTTCACTCAAGGGATAAGTGAGGGGCTGCGCTTGCTTCCAACATTAGGAAACGCACAACACGCGCTCACGACCACAATCTTTATCACACGGCCCGCCGTCTATACCTGGAGCGTGCAGTCCATTGATAGCGCCTTTGTCGGGTCGCCCTGGGTCGCCGCCGGCACTTTTACCATAACCGCTCTGCCCAACGTGAGTATCAACAAGGCATTTACTCCCGCCTTCCCCGGACGCGGCGATCCGGTCACATACACGCTCTCCATCGCCAACACCGGCGCGCTCACCGCCACCACTGTGTGGGTGTATGATGCTGTTACCGAGACTTTGATGTCCCCCAGTTTCCAGGCAACGGGCATTACGGCCGTACATACTGGGACCATTAGCTATACCTGGCAAGTCGGTGATCTCGCGCCCGGTCAGACCGGCACAATCACCATCACCGGGCAGTTGAGTGATAGCCTACCAGCAGGCACGCTGGTGAAAAATATCGCCACCATCAGCGCGATCAGTGATAGTTATGCAATAGACAACTCGGCGGATGTAGCGTTTTCAATTTCAGGATTTAAAGTGGATAGCAACGCGAATTTGTCAAACGTTTCCTCCGGCACTGCCATTTGGGGCGACTATGACGGCGACGGCGACCTGGACGTCTTTATCACTGGCAATAACGGTTACCCGGCAGATATCTACGAAAACACGGGCTACGGCTTTGAAAAAGACACGGCTGCTTCCATCAATCTGCAAGGCGTCCAGAGTGGCGACGCGGCCTGGGGCGACTATGACAACGACGGTGATCTGGATTTGTTTGTATTGGGCCGCTACCACGATGGCAGTTGGAACACTCTCAGCATCCTTTATGAAAACCTTCAAGGCGTTTTTGTGGAGGATACGACGGCCACGACGGTTTTCCCGGGACTCTATCGGGGTAGCGTGGATTGGGGCGACTATGACAACGACGGTGATTTGGATGTGCTGCTCACAGGTCAAAAACACTCCGGTCAACAACACGCGGGAGTATACGAAAACATTAGCGGCGGCTTCCAACTTGCCGCGAGCCTGGATGGCGTCAGTCAAAGTGACGCAGTTTGGGGCGACTATGACAACGACGGTGCTCTGGACATTCTGATGACAGGGACACCGGGAAGTTCTACGATTGCCAGGGTTTATCGTAATACCGGCAGTACTTTTGTGGATGTCACTCCCTCTTACTTGACAGGCGTATATGAAGGAAAAGTTTTGTGGTTCGATTATGACAGCGATGGCGACCTCGATATTTACATAAACGGCGTCAAAACCTCCCCGACCAGAAAAGATGTCCAGATATATGAAAACGTAGGGGGGACGTTCATCACCGATACGCTAGCGGCGGAGAACTTGAGAGGGGTCACTTACGGTGCTGTGGATTGGGGGGACTATGATAGCGACGGCGACCCTGATCTCGTTGTAAGTGGTAAAGCCGACAGTGGTAACATTGGCATCATATATGCAAACGTTGGCGGTATTTTTATCACCGATACGGTAGCTTCCGCCGGTCTGCCCTCCGTGTATCAAAAAAGCGTAGAGTGGGGCGACTATGACGGCGACGGCGACCTGGATCTTGTCTATTCCAAAGCTTCTGGCATCTATCGCAACAATGGATTGACATTCAATACCCCCCCCGATGCTCCCACCAATTTGATCACGGATGTGAATGGGATCACTGTAACACTAGGTTGGGATGCCGCTGCGGATAACGAGTCGCCCGCCGATGCTCTGTCGTACAATGTTTATGTGATTGACACGGCAACTGGAAATCAAATGCTAGCATCGATGTCTTTGATCGGCGGCGACAATGATGGCGAGCGCCTGATCCCGGCGATGGGGAACGCTCAACTGGGTCTGACGGCCACGGTGATTCTTCCGTCCGGCGACTATGTCTGGAGCGTACAGGCTGTGGACCCGGCCTTTGCCGGGTCTGAGTGGGCCACTGAAGGCACACTTGTAATTGAGGGGACCGATATGGGCATAAGCCAAACGGTTTCCACTCCTTCGACAAGCTCAGGACAAGCACCTGACGCACAACTCGGCGATACCGTCACGTACACACTAGTCTTTACCAACAATGGCCCGCACATCGCGGCTAATGTGATCATCAGCGACATCTTGCCCAGCGCGATAACGCCCCTCAGCTTCACAACGGCAGGCGTGCCCGTCTCACAGACCAACGTGGGCGTGCTGACCTATACATGGAACGTGCCCGATATCGCACCTGGCGAATCTGGCATCATCACCGTCACCGGGCAAGTAAACACCTTGCTCACAGACACTATATCCACCACTGCACAACTCGTTTCCCCATTCTACGATCCCGAACCGGGTAACGACCAATCAACAACCTGGTTACAACCGACAGATTTCTGCGCAAGCTATGAGCGTCCAGTATTGTTCGACGCCCCGGTGGCTTTCTGGCGGCTGTCTGACGATGATGCTGTCGCGCGCAATGCGGGCAGCACCGGCAGCGCGCTCGACGGTGTTTACGCGGGCGG
>JAAEPW010000211.1 GCA_024232355.1 Chloroflexota bacterium
CGGACCAGCCTTCGAGTTTCAGACGATAACGCAGCAACCATTCGCCCGCCCCCTGAATGTCGAACGCCCACAGGTTCGAGCTGTAGGTGTTGGCATTGCCACTCAGTCTCACACTCCAACCGCTGCCATCCTGATCCGAAATATCGGTATAAGATAGAGGATCGGGTGGTGTGTCAGGGATAACGGCGTGTTCGCCCCAGCCGGTGGAGATATAGGCGTGTAAATCGACGTAATCCAGATCGGGGTAGGTTGGGTTGGCCCAAAACTCGTCCATAGGAAAGCTGTGCCAGAAAGAAGTGGTCACCAGATGCCGGTTGGGATCGTTCTCGTGGATGTATCGGGCAAAAGCCTGGGCCTGCTCATAATGGAGGCCGTTGAAGGGGTCGCCCTCGTTGAGCAGTTCCCAAGAGTGCACGGCAGTCGAATAACTCCAGCGGGCGACGAGGTAGCGCCACCACGCCTCGTGCAACCAACGGGCCTTGGTATCGGGCGCGGCGTAAAAGTTATCGTTGCTGGCAGTGGTGGTCATTGTTCCGGCGGAGGTGATGCGATTAAATATCCATTCGTTCTTTTCCAGCACGACCAGCTTGAGATACACGCCTTGCGCCGCTGCTTGGTCCAAAATATGGTCCCATTGCCAGGGTCTCATCGAGTCAAAATAGGTGTGGGCGTTCATCTTTGGTTTGGGCAGGATATTGGGGCCATACGTGCCTGGTCCCGTTTGCTCCTCTAGCCAAACCTGGTCCACGTACACAGTACCGCCGTCAACATTGGTCAAGGTAAGATAGACGTTATCAAGCACGTATAAAAAGTAATCATCGACCGAGAGCGTACCGGTGACGATCTGCCACGCGCCGCCGGTGCCGGTCACGTAAGGCGTGACCGGGGTGCCTGTGCCAAGAGAGGCGCAGTCCTGGTCCAACCAGTCCCCCAACTTGATC
>JAAEPW010000212.1 GCA_024232355.1 Chloroflexota bacterium
CCCCCTGTGCATTGGATCACGATTTTGAGACGGTCCGAGTTTGCCATCATTGGTCCGGGACGTGAGAGGAAGACGCCTGGCTCGCTGGCAGCCCAGATGTGGAGAGCGTGGGCCTCGGTAATTCCTTTTAGCACACCTTCTCCCACTAGGGTTGCCCCACCACTCCCTTTGATGGGGTTTTCCTCGGCACGCTGGAAGACGAAGCGCAGGTTATGAGTGACGGGGATGTCGTTTTCCAGCAAAGCCTTGAGGGCACCCAAAAGCATAGCGGCGTGGGCGTCGTGCCCGCAGGCGTGCATAACGCCAGCGTTTTGAGAAGAGAATGAAAGTCCGGTCTGTTCTTGAATGGGGATTGCGTCTACGTCTGCCCGCAGGAGGATTCGGTCCAGGTTTTGGTCAAAGGTGACGTCGACCCAGATGCCGCCTTTGGCCTGGTGGATATTGACTAGGGGCCTCTGTGAACGCTGTGCATTTGCCTTGATCCCATCGATCTGCTGGCGTATGAATGCTAGCGTTTCCTCTTCTTCCCAACATAGCTCGGGAATCTGATGCAAGTGATGGCGAATATCTACTACCCAAGGCTGCATATTTTGTGCCACTTTGATTAGGGCCGCTGCTAGTTCAGCTGTCATTGTTATATCCTTTCTCCAAATCTGTCTTGTGCTTTTTATCAAGTCGCGCACTTTTTTGGGGTTTGCCGTCTCGGCCAGGGCTTTGTGTTCTCTGTTCGGTGACTTGCTGCCGTGGCCGGTGCTTTGTTTTCCGAAGTCAAATGGTTCTTTTTTGGGTTGTCGCGTTTTGCGAAATCCATAGGTTATTTATGGCTCGAGTGGGCTATTTGGGTCACAAAGGTGCGAAGTGGGTGGGGTGGGAAATGGGGTTAGGATGGCTTGTTGTTTGTGTTTCACTTCGTAAAAGGACTGTTTTGCGAAGTCTGTTGGGGCCTTTCTGAGCTGCCTTTGGGGGCTCAAACGGTGTGTTCTGGGCGACGCATTCCTTGGTGAAACTCTTTGTAGACAAGAGTGAAACGTGGTGGGGAATGGGTCTTGTGTTGGAATGTCCAGCGTGGAATGCATCGCCCCTACCATTATTCTTCGGTGGTTGTGGCGGCTGGGGCGTAGTTGATGATGGATTGGGCTCCTTTGTTGGCGCTGGATTTGCGTTTGTACATTTGGCTGGTGCCTATGATTTGGTTGTTGGCGGCTTTGAGGACAAAGTAGGGTTGACCGGCTTTGGATGTGCGGTGTTCGATGTTTTCTGGTTGGGCGTTTTTCTGGACGGATTCGATGCTGTTGGCGGCGCCTTGTTTGGAGGCGTAGCCTTCGCTGGAGAGGATGATTTCGCCGTTGGGGGCTTTGAGACGGAAGTACCATTGGTCGCTGGCGGATTGGTATAGTTCGAATTTGCCGGGGCGGGGCTTTTTGTCTGGGGCTGACCATTTGAATTCTAGTTCGAGTTCGGTCTCGCCTTCTTTGTGTTCGTATTCGAGGAGGATTTCTACTTGGGGGGATAGGGAGATGGTGAGGTCGTCGAGTTGGATGGGTTCGGGGGTGTCGCTTTCTAGGGATTGAGCGATTTGGCGGAGTAGGGTTGCTGCTTGAGATTTTTCTAATTCTTTTTCGAGTTCCATTGGTTTTGTTCTCCTTGTAGTTTTGGGCAAGGTTCAGAGACCTTGCTTTTTACTTGACTCTTGGGTAAGTATATTTGTTTTTGTGGGATGGGCAAATTTTGCGAAGTTGAGGTGAGGTGATGGGGAGCGGAGGAGTTACTCACGATTGAGGGCAACGCATTCCCGTTGACGATCTTTGTGATCTGAGTGGAAGACGTGGTGGGGAATGCTCTTTCTACAAGGATGGCTGGCGCGGAATGCGTCGCCCCTACATTGGTTTTGGTGGTTGGTTTGGTCATTGTGTTTCCCTAGAACACGGATCAGGTGGATTTTAGTGGGAGCGGCAGATTGAAAAGTTACAACGAGCTATTTATGCCTCTGCGCGAGCTTGGCCAGAGCAATCACCAAATCATCTCCAGTTTGCCGCCCGATCTCGAAATCTAGCCCCATATCTTGGGCGTCTTGAATGTCTGGCTCTACATCTGTGCGGAAGGGGGCGAGTAGCTCGGCCAGTCTGTCGCGTTGGCTGTAAAAGTATTCCTCCATCAAGGGGACGATCTGATTGTTCCACACGAACTCTAGTACTTGGACCTGTTCCTCTTTGCTGGCCTGGGACACTGTCATAAAATAGCTGTGCCCGATCTGGTGGTCGCGGTCCAGATATTTTCTGATGCCTTGGTTAAGGCTGCACAGTAGATCATCCAACGGCACAAACGCCTCGGCAGATTCCACCTGTGCTCCATCCAACAACTTGGCGCGAGGCATCAACTCGACAAACGCAAAACGACGACGGAGCGCTACATCCAGAAGGGCAATGCTTCTATCGGCGGTGTTCATCGTGCCGATGATATAGAGGTTTGCGGGGACCGAAAACGATTCGCCACTGTAGGGCAGGGTCACCGATAATGCGTTTTTCTCCCCGATCCGCTTGTCGTCCTCAAGGAGTGAGATTAGTTCCCCCAGGATCTTGGCGATGTTCCCTCGGTTGATCTCGTCAATGACGAGTACGTATTTGTTGGAGGGATCTCCACCAGCGCGGCTGCAGATACGCTTGAAAACACCAGGAACGATCTCATAGGACACGTCTCCAGGGCTCTCATCAGATTGCACTGGTCTCAAACCTTCGACAAAGTCCTCGTAGGCGTAGGATTGATGAAAGGTGGCCCATTTGATAAACTCGGCGGTAGTAACATCGGTTACCTCGGAAGGCCGGAGTGCGTGCATTTGCTCAGCAAGGTTTTCCTTGATGTATTCTTGGCCCACATCGGTAAGCGACCAGCGGCTTTGGTCGTCCTTGTCAAAAAGATAGGGTTCTCGTCTGCCTATGACCTTGACAGTCTCGCTTTCCAGTGATGTATGCCATTGCAGATGCCCCCATACGTTTTGACGGGGCTGCTTGACGGGTGAAATTCGGTACAGGGTTTGCACTACTGACATGTCGAGTATCTCGGAAACAGAGTGGTTTCCTTTTGGACCAGCGAGGTACATCCCCAGGGCTATTACTTCCCAAGAAGCAAGGTTTTCTATTACCCTTTGAATGGCGGCAGGTTTTGAAAGGGGCTGCCGCGTTTGAGGTTCAACGAGTGCTTCTGCTACCCTTTTGGCAATGTACGTCTTGCCAGTGCCAGGAGGACCGTATAGAATCACGTTTCGAGTTCGGTCAAGAATGGATATCACTGTCAAGAGGTCGTCATTGTCTGGAATGTCTCCCTCTGTCATAGAGAGGGTCGGTTCAACTCGGACTGGTGTGGGCTCTTGGTCAGCATTTTCCTTTTTCGCGGGGGGTGTATGCTTTGGTCTCCACTCCCCCATCAGGTGATCATAAAAGTCAAAGGGATGATCCAATTCATCAAATCTATCTGAGAGCGCAGCTCTGATCTGTCGAATGGCTTGATCGAGATCGTTGGGAACAGGTTCTTTTAGTTGATCGTGGTACGTTTTGATTATACTTTGTTTATCTCGGGTGCTGATGCTGCGCTCGTAATGGTCGGGGAACGCCAGGTAAAGCATCGCATGGCGCATGTCGTATGCCCGGTCATTCTTGCTGGGAATGCTCTCAAGGATCTCGTCTAGCAACCTCTGCATCTCTTGTGGGTCACGCAGGATCGGTTCTGGATCTGTCGACTCTTTCAAACGATTCGCGAACAACAGAATCAGCCAGAATTGACTATATTTGTAATGATATCTTAACGAGGTTCGCGTGAAACCCGCTTCTTGAGCTTGCCATATTTCGGCGTCGGCAGGAGGCGGCGTTTGCCCACCTTGGTGAGCGGCCCAGTGAATGTCAGTGTGTCTTTTTTCCAGTGTGATGAAACTTGAAGGCAAAAAATAGACGTAATAGACATCGCATAGGATCATCCAGTGTTGGGGAGAAACGCCGGTCATTTGTTCCTTGAGCTTGTCTTCAAAGGAGAGATCCTCCCCAAGTGCTGGCGCGTCAACCATCTGCCGTTTGACCTCGGCTACGTTCTCTGGGGTCCAGACCTCCTCATTTGGCCACAATAACGATTGGTTGTTCAGTATGCAGCGGTTCAGAAACTGTTCGAACGCATCGTACAAGAGTTCGTATCTAGGTAGTCGAGCCATAGCGTGGTACCTCCTCCAAAATTCTTCTCACATCGCGAATTAGGTCGTCTGGACGATTCAACGGTTGGTGCAAGTTGATCGTAGCGGCAACGAGATGGTTATGATGCCCCAGCGTTTCGAACTTGACAGGGGTCGTTGGGGATTTTGCCCATTGAGGATACAGCAGCAGCGTCTGGGGGCATTCTAGTCGGGCCGCATAGGCCAACATCTGGTACACGTCTCTTTCCGAGACGCCTAACTTGCGACGGCTTTTGTCCAACTGTTTGTATTTTGTATCTATGATCAGCACCGCTTTACCCGAGGGACTGGTGAACAAGAGATCCGGCACGAGTTGAAAAGCCTTTTGACGGTCCGGCAGCTTTTCGGCCAGGTAGATCGCTTGGCCCTGCGACTGCGCTCTGATACGAACGTCGCGCCACGCTTGTGGGAGAATGCGCCCACGGTATCGGGCGAGAAATCTGTAGACGAATTCCTCGAACAGGCGGTTCATATCAAAGACGAAAGCAAAGGTGTGATGCTGTCCGGCCGCAAGTTGCAGGGCGCTGTTCTCGATGAAGAGACGGGCGAGGTTGAAAGCCGGTCGGAAACGTTCGTTCAGGCGAGTGAAATGTACCTGCTCAAGATGAGCGTAGGAGATCGTTCCTGGGTTCTGCACCGGAGCCAACCACTCGCGAATATCGCACAGCAACCGGCGATTGCTGGAATCCTGAGTTCGCCACAGCAAGCGCTCGACGACAAATTTGAACACCTGGTTCAAAAAAGTGTCCGCAGAGAACTCGTCGTAGGCGACGTCAAAGACGTGCTTGATGCCCGGTCGGCGCATCAGTTGACGATCTAGCAGCCAGCGACCGCGCATGACGGGGAGCGTCTCCTCGACCGTGACGTACGAACGTTCCAGACCGCGCTTTATCAGCTTGCTATTACCCAGAACCTTTGTTCTGATAGCGTAATATGAGAAACATTTGGCTGTATCAAAGCAAAACCTGTCACAAAATCGTATATCCGATTTGACTGAAAGTGAAAGTGGAGTAAACTATGC
>JAAEPW010000213.1 GCA_024232355.1 Chloroflexota bacterium
CCTGCGCGGTTTTCACTATGAATAACCAACACTATTGGTTGCCCAATGTGCGATTGATATATTTCTGAGAAGCACCAGTAAAGATGAAAATGCTATTGGCGGAACAAAGCGATCTCGCAATGATTCTCTGTCATAGCAGTAGCGCTATTTAGCCGGGTACATCCTTGCGAGACCTCACAAGTGAAAGGAGATAAACAAAATGTTCACGAGACACCTCAACCAATTGAGCAAGATCCGCTCCCAGACGGCCTTTTCATTTGTCTTTAACAAGCTCACCTTGATAGCCGTCCTCTTTGTACTGCTGTCCATCCTGGGCGCGTCACACGTCTACGGGGGCGACCCCGGCTTTGACGAACAGCGCCTGGTCGGCACGGGCGCCGATGCCACCTACAGCGTGGCATTGGGAGACATGGACGACGACGGCGACCTGGACATCGTTGTTGGCAACTTGGGAGACCAAAACGCAGTCTATCTCAACGATGGATCTGGACGTTTTGATTGGTCTGGGGTCGCCCGTTACTTTGGCTCGGACACAGAATCGACCGCAAGTGTAGCAGTAGGCGACCTGGATGGCGATGACGATCTTGATATCGCCGTTGGTAACTTTGAAGGGCTAGGTTCGGTCTATTTGAACGACGGCGCCGGCAATTATACTATGCTCCACTATGAACTTGACGACGATGGGACCTTGAGCGTAGCGCTGGGAGACGTGGATGGCGACGGCCACCTCGACCTCGTCGCCGGCAATGACGGGGATGACCAAAACGCGGTCTATTTGAACGATGGGTTGGGGAACTTTGAAATCACCCAGCGCTTTGGCCCAGAAGGTGATGACACCCAGGAGGTGGCGCTAGGAGACATGGACGGCGACGGCCACCTCGACATCGTCGCTGGCAATAGCGATGGGCAAAACGTGATCTATATGAACGATGGCTCTGGGGCTTTCCCCTCTAGTAGCGTCGTCTTGTTTGGCACAGGCTCAGACGCGACCTGCAGCGTGGCGCTGGGCGACGTGGACGGTGACGGCGACCTGGACATCGCCGTCGGCAATGCAGCTCCAGGCATCTATCACCCGATAGAGCAAAACATAGTCTACCTGAACGATGGCGCTGCTGCGAGCTTTAGCGCCAGCAACTTTGGCACAGGTTCTGATTGGACGCGGGATGTGACACTGGGAGACGTGGACGGCGACGGCGATCTCGACATCATCGTCGGCAACGGCGACTTTCGGGATGGGCGCCAAAACGCGGTTTACGTCAACGATGGTGATGGGAACTTTGATGCCGGGCATCTCTTTGGTCCAGGTACAGATACTACCTTGGGCGTAGCTGTTGGCGACCTGAACGGCGACAACGCCCTCGACCTCGTTGCAGGTAACGAAGAACAACCAAACGCCGTCTATCTGAACGACGGGGGTGGGACCTTTGCCGCGACCGACGACCTGGGAGGGCAAAGTATCCAGAGCGTCGCCCTGGGAGACATGGACGGCGATGGCGACCTCGACGTTATCACTGGAATCTGGGGGCAGCGCGATGCCATCTACCTGAACGATGGGAACGGGATGCTGGTCGGGTCCAGCACCTCTTTTCCGGGATCAACTACAAGGAGCGTCGCCGTGGGGGATATGGACAACGACGGCGACCTCGACGTCGTTATTGGCAGCGACAGCGGCCAAAACTCGATCCGCCGGGGCAATGGGGATGGGACGTTCTCATCCTTTCTCTGGAATTTTGGCACTGGCATAGACACCACTCGGAGTGTGGCGCTTGGTGACTTGGATGATGATGGCAACCTCGACATCATCGTCGGCAACGACACTGGGCAAAACGCGGTCTACTGGCATGATGGGGAAGGGGGCTTTACCTCCAGCTACTTTGGCCCAGTAGATCCCAGTACCACAAGTGTAGCAATAGGAGATGTTGACGGCGACCTGGACCTCGACATCGTCGTCGGCAACGCGCTGGCACAGAACGCCGTCTACTTGAACGACGGGAGCAGGGACCTGGAAGACGTCTTTTACTTTGGCACAGGCTCAGACAACACTCGGAGCGTGGCGCTGGGCTATGTGAATGGCGACAGCGACCTCGACATCGTCGTCGGCAACTTTTCTGCGCAAAACGTGGTCTATCTGAGTGATGGCGTTGGGGGCTTTAGCCCCGGCAACTTTGGCACAGGCTCGGATCAAACCCAGAGTGTGGCAGTGGATGACGTGGATGGCGACGGTAATCTCGACATCATCGCCGGCAACTATGGCGAGCAAAACACTGTCTATCTGAATGATGGGAGCGGGGCCATTGCCGGCGTCCAGCCATTCGGCACAGGCTCGGACAACACCCTGAGTATGGCGCTTGGCGACCTGAGCGGCGACGGCGATTTTGACCTTGTCGTTGGGAACTGGGGGGAGCCTGGTGCAACCTATCTGAACGACGGGAGCGGGACCTTTGCCGAGTCTGACCACTTTATGGGGCGCGATACCAAGACCGTCGCCCTGGGAGACCTGAACGGTGATAGTTACCTCGACCTCGTCGTCGGCAACCATGATGATCAAAACGCGATTTTCTTGAATGCTGGAGGCTTGCCAGGAGGCACGCCCGGGAGCTTTTTAGACTCACCCAGCAGTGCCAGTCTCTTTCGCACAGGCTCACCTGAGATCAAGAGTGTGGCGGTGGGCGACGTGGATGACGACGGCGACCTCGACATCGTCGCTGGCAACTATTATCAGAACATACTTTATCTGAACGACGGGAACGGGATCTTTGACACCGCCCGCAACTTTGGCCCGAACTCGGGTCTTACCGAGAGTGTCGCCCTGGGGGACATTGATGGCGACGGCGACCTTGACATCGTCGCTGGCTACAGACGTGGAGCTTATCCAGAAGTAGGGGGGCAGAATGTAATTTATCTCAATGATGGGCTGGGGGACTTTGCTGCCTCCCGCTACCTCGGCATAGACCTACATGATACCGAGAGCATAGCACTGGGGGACATAGATGGCGACGGCGATCTCGATATCGTCGCCGGAAACTCACGTTATCATGTTTTTCCAGCCGCGCAGAACGTAATCTACCTCAACGATGGCACCGGCGGCTTGACTGTCCGCACCTTTGGCACTGGGGATGACAACACCTACAGTGTGGCATTGGGAGATATGGACGGCGACGGCGACCTCGACATCGTCGCCGGCAACAAGCTGCAACAGAACGCAATCTATTTGAACGACGGGGCCGGGAACTTTGACAGCGCCTTTTACTTTGGCACGGGACTGGACACGACCATGAGCGTGGCGGTGGGCGACGTGGATAACGACGGCGACCTGGACATCGCCATCGGCAACGGGGGCCAGTATGCTTCAGGAGAGCAAAACGTCGTCTGCCTGAACGGTGGGCAAGGCCGCTTTGACCGATCTGCCTGTGTCCGCACCTTTGGCTCGACCACGCCGGAGGATTGGACCGAGAGTGTGGTGCTGGGCGACCTGAATGGCGACGGCACGCTCGACCTGTTTGCCGGCAACCGTAAACTGGCGCTCAACCAGGTCTACTTGAACCACATCGGGCGGCCCGAGGGCCTGACCAGCAGCCCGCCCTACCCGGTCGTGCAACGTCCGGGCTATACGCCCGACGCTGATTTCTACTCCTCGGCAGAGATCCTGGATGATCTCACTATCCCCATCACCTACAAGCTCTTTGACGCAGAAGGCGACCCTGTGAGCGCCATCCAGGCCTCTTATTCTACTGACGGCGGCGGGAATTGGCAGCCCGCGATAGCGGCCCCAGGCACCGTTACGACCTCCCTGAGCGCCTCCCCCACGGGAACCAGCTACACCTACAACTGGGACACCTTTGACAGCGGCTTTTTCGGCCAGTCTGATAATGTCGTCTTTCGTATCGAGGCTTATCCCGACCTGGTTCGGCGACCCGGCATCATCCCTGGTCCCTACCAGTGGACATACGGCGCAGACAGCACCTTCCCCTTCCGTGTGCGCGGCACCCAGGTGCGCGTCATCAGC
>JAAEPW010000214.1 GCA_024232355.1 Chloroflexota bacterium
CCACCTGAACATCATACCACCGTGCCCGAAGATACTGCAATCCAACACTGGTATCCCCCCATTCACCGGTGTACCCCAACCCCGCTTGCGCCGCCCCCACCTCTACCCCAAAAGGCGTCCACTCGCGACTGCCGCTCACCGTGCCTACGTCGTCCGTGGTCTGGCGGATGGAACCGAGCGCATCGGGCAGGTGGTAGTCCCACGCACCGTTCGCAGACTGCCCCAACGTGTCGTGGCCTATCAGGTACAGGTTGTCGCCATCGGCGAGCATCTCCGGGATGCCAGAGGCCCAGTCCCACATAAAGCTGCTCGCATCACCGTCCACGGATTGTGCCACACGCAGCCCTTGGGCGTTGTATGTGTACACCAGCGTAGTGGTGATGCTCTCGCTTGCACCGTCCGCCCAGCGGCGTTGCCTATACTGGGCTTAACTGAAGCATATGGAGACGATGGTGTGTGAATGAATCAAACGCCTTATCAGCTGGTATGAACTTGTACCCCGCTTACTTTTCGAGCACAGAAAGTGAGTTAACGAAGTCTACAGCTTCTTTTTCAGGCCATACAGAATAAAACTTGTACTGATTGAGATCTTGATCAAGCCAGTACAGACAAGACTGAAAAGAATCTCCTGTAATTCGATCATTTCTGTATGCGTCAGAAAATATTTTACAGACTCCTCCCCCATCTTTTGCCCAAGTTATGAGCGTTGTCGGATTTCCCTTTGTCTCATCAATGTTGACAACTTGTCCATTCAAGTTAAACGTCGACATTCTAGCGACGCGAACTGTTTCACCTTCTGAAGTCTCAATTGTAAAGTAGGTGTCAAGTCGTAGCTCCGGCGGATTACCAAAGTAATAGTAGGTTGTGTCTAATTCTTGACAACTGGTATTAGGATTAATCTCCAGGTGATGGATTGGAAGACACACATTGGCTTTCAATACCTCATCAATGGACAAAGGTCCTCTTACAGCCTTTCTACAACCAGAGGAAAGGACAAGTATCGCCAAAAAAGTTTGTAATAGGAGACCTATCTTGATTTCTCTTGTATTCCTCATACGCATCTTGTACTCCTCTATTCCTGAGGTGATGGGCCAAGCCATCTTTCAACAACCGGATTAGGCCATACCCACTCTGCATAAATCTCTTCCAGGGAATCACCGCAGGCGTCTTCTCTTAATAGTTGCGGTAGCATATCTATGTTTGCCCCTGTTGTCCAGTATATCTCATTCACATGTTTGATTGCTGTCTCAGTAATGAGGATGTCTGCGGCTGAATCGTAGTAGCCATTCTCTCCATCTGTCAGTTGATTTGCTTCTCTGCGGTGGTCAAAGTAACGTGCGAAAGCCGGGGTATACTCCCATGCCAGACGAAAACTGGCAAAGTAGTGGTGAGTGTTATTGTAAAAGGTGCGTTTGAACCCATAGTCTAGTGCCGCTTCCTCTGCTCCTTCAACAGGGGGCTTGTCGAATACTTGCCAAGCTTTGGGATTTGGCAGACGCCAACGTTCTGGAGTGGTACCCCGCCATAGTACAAATGGAGGTATCGCTACAGAGCAACCAAGAAAGTTTTCAGTCACCCAAAAGCCCGCGTAGTAGCCGCCTAGCATCTGTACTATCCAATTGTCATTTAGTCGCCCTCCACCCTGAGTTCGAGCCATAGCGATGAAACGCTGAACTTCTTCGACAAAGCATTCACAATCACTGGCGCAGTGTCCACTGGGATCGGTGAGATTAACGGCATTATTGTGCACGTATATGTAGGGATGCAAAGTCTGCGGTTCCTCTTGCTCTCCTTCCCACGGGTCCTCGCTGGTGAATCTTCCCACTGTTCCGTCGAACCAGCGAGCACGCAAATATGCCATCTCTGTACTGCCATCGAACCACTCCCCCGTATACCCCAAACCACCCCGCGCCGCCCCCACCTCCACCCCAAAAGGCGTCCACTCGCGACTGCCGCTCACCGCGCCTGCGTCGTCCGTGGTCTGGCGTATGGAACCCAGCGCATCGGGCAGGTAGTAGCCCCAC
>JAAEPW010000215.1 GCA_024232355.1 Chloroflexota bacterium
AAAAGCACTCGTACACGTCTTGCAAGGCCACCCGGTTTTGCAGACTGCCCACATAGTGGCCCAGGTGCAGCTTGCCGGTGGGCCGGTCGCCGGTCAGGATGCGTTTCTTTTGTATCATCTCACACCTCTATCAAGGACTATAACACACAAGTAAATAGATCGTTTCGCGCCCCAACGCCAGTTCGTGGGCACATTAGAGCGAATGCGTTTCTCCTGTGCCATCATACACCTCCATCTTTTCTATAAAAAAAAGCGCCCATCCCTATCGGGACGGGCGCGCTCGCGCTCGTGGTGCCACCCAATTTAGGTAGCCCATAAAACAAAAAATCGCCGACGACGGCGACAAGGTTCAATGAGCCAGCCTCACTCGTTCGCAGGTACGGTCCTGGTGGACGATACCCTCAACCCTGATAACGGTGGCGTCTCCGGCCCGGACTACTCGGGTCATACAGACCCTTTCGGCGGGCGACTCCCAGGCCCATTCGGCATCGCTGTTGGTGTCGGGCTTGCAGCCTCAGACCCGACT
>JAAEPW010000216.1 GCA_024232355.1 Chloroflexota bacterium
GTTCACTTCCGGTTGCTCTCCACCTCCTCTCGCGAGAACGCAGTTACCTTCAGTTACAAAGTACAGACCGTACTTTGGCGGGGACTTCCACCCCGCGGATTCAACACGCTTACAGGCGCACTGCCACTGGCGTCTCGCCAGCTTCTTTCAGGGCCGTGTATATTTGATCTGGGCTCGCAGTGGCACGCCATGGGTGCAAGCGAATGGTTGCTTGCCCGGTGCAGCTACCCTTCTCCGTGCCACCAATGCCACCCCGCCGCAAGATGGGCGGCGATGGCGGCGTAATCACGGAACACGGCACATAGGGAGCCCTTGAGCGCGGGAAGGAAACAGAAGAAGGTGCGTTGGGGTTTCTGTGGGAGAAGGTCTGGGCCGGGGCCGGGATGTTGCTTGGGTGGCGGCGTGGCTCTGGTGGGATGGTTCTTGGGGAGAATCATGGTTTGGGCCGTCGTGATTGCCGTGATCGGTGCCTGCACGATGATCACAGGGTTGGTCGGGGAAGAGGGGGGCTGGTAGGGCGCCCGCGTTGGTGACAAGACGATATCGTCGGAGTTTGAGAATGGAAAAGTCAGCACCAAGGGCAAATCGGGGGCCTCGGGCGCATCATACCAACCAGCGTGCGTTCGGCTGCCGCAGGGGTGAGCGCTTCTGTCACGTCTGCAACTCCCTGAGTTGGGTGCTGTTGCCTTCGCGTTGATACACTGGCGGCCATTTAACCACACGCGTCTTCGTCCAGGTATCATGCCACATGTTCCCAGGTGGGCTGCTGAAGAAGTAGGAGAGCGGTTCGAATGGGACAAACCGGATGACTGCACGCAATGCTACTCGCCATGCCTCGGCTGGCTCAGCGCCGTCCATACCGACGACCTTTGTATTGGCAACGAGCTTCCCCGGCGTGCGTCCCCAGATGCATTCAAAGAACCAGTAGAACGGCAGCAAGAAACCTGCAAAGCAAGCGTTTGCCACTTCAGCCTTCGGCAGGGTAGGGTTAACTTGCTCGACGAAAGGTACTGCGAGGAGCGTCGCGGCAATGCCTACTAACCACATGTCAACGGAATAGCCGATGGCCCGTCGCACGCCTGTCGCTCGGAGAGGCGCGGGCTTCCTCTCCGAATCGCTGACTGGCACGACGAGCAGGCCCTTTACGCCACTCGCTTGAGTCCAGGCTCCATCGCTTGGCCTGACCCATGTGTCTTGCCTAATGGCACCGGAGTCGGCGAGTCTCCAAAGATCAACGCTTGAGATAGGCCCAACGACGTTCTCGGAGGACTTGTAGAACCACTTTCGCTTTAACACTGTATCCGCGATCATCCAATCCGTATTGGCCATTCGTACCCACGAATCGAACGTGACCTCACCGGCATCAACTCGTCGAAGCAGTTCCGAACTCGACACTGGTCCAACTTCCGCCCCCATCAACTTGAAGTACCACTCGCGAGCCATATCGCTCCTCCTTCGTATCTTGGCGGTGGTGATGGTTAAGCCGTTCGTTTCGTCTTCCTTCACGTCTCACGTCGTCCGTGGTTTGTTCCACGTGAGGTTATCAAGGGCTCAAACGGATGTCACTGCCTCTGGCGAGGGGGGGCTCGCGAGTGCGTGCGTTCCTATTAGGTTCGACTTGACCACAAAAGCGGACCCGGTGGCATTGGCCGAGTGGGCCCGCCGGCCCTGCTCCAACCAACAACTCATAGCCAGCGACCGCGTGCCACCGCTCTATCCCACTCCACGCTCAAGATCCTTCCCAGATCTTCAATGCGTCCCCACTTGGCGGGGTGGCTGAAGATTCACTTGAACTTCATCTCCGAACCAGTACAACTACCGCATGGATACATATGTATACACGTCGTCGGCCCAGCATCCCCAAGCAACCAAGTCTTTTGAAAAGTGACCCAACCAACGAAATCGACGCAGCAGGCAAACTGGGAATACATACCCCCTCCTCTCAACCCCGATACTGGCAAAACCCGATCCTTGTTGACCAACTCAGCACGACCCCAATCAACAACAAGAGACCAGCAAAGCGGCAAGGCAGGCCCCGTACACCTGTGCGTCTTGCCAGCGCTTCAGCGGGCCAGTAAGTCAGCACCCTCCTCAAATCCCTCCGTGACGGTCCGCTCTATCCCCAGGCAAAACCACAACCTCCTACCCCCTGGCGCCTTGGCGTGCCCTTTCTTCTCAAGACAGAACAACGGAACACTCGAGATCGGCTCTTGGCATGTGACGGGAATCGACCTGACCCCCGCTGAACCAGCACATTATGCCGAAACCTGCCCACATTACCCAAGGTCACTATCGGCTCCCGATGCTTCTTTCAAAGCCGCCGGCGGCAAGGCGTTAAGATTCGGCCCGTTGCCGCACGGTAGCTAACCATGCAGTGCACCCTCTGTGTTTCCAAAACGCACCCCTGCGGCGGGTCCTAGGGCTGGCGTCAGGCGGGGCGTTTGCTCCTCATACCACCATTTGCCAAACACCTACAAGTTGCAGTTTTGCCGTCAGGGCATTTGGCCACACCTGTTGCTGTTTCAAGCGATTTAGCCAATGTCGCAGCTTATGCGGGAATGCAGTATCTGGGTGCCATAACAACCAATCAGCTGATCACGTTTCCCAGGGCGGTGTTTTGCACCAACGTGAGTCGTCCCATCGAAGCCCGCATTCGGGACATTTCTGCCCCGTGCGACGCCTGCAAATGTCGCCGTCACTACTTCTAACGGTTTCGGTCAACTCCTTGATGTCTGGGTGTGCACATGCGATGCCACATTTGCGGCAAACGCCGTTCTCCCACTTATGGCGGCAGTAAAGATAAGTCTCCGAAGAGGCGAGACACTTGCGGCAACTGCCCAACTGACCCCACTCATGGTCGCAGTGCACATCAGCCGTCCAAAAGCGGGTATGACAAGTTAGACACTCCAGAGAATCAAGCTCAAGATACCCCCCATCCTTGCCCCACACTCTCGCCTTGTGGAGCAAACGATGTTTGCATACTACCCCACATTCGCTGCACACAGCACCGTCCCATGTATGGTCCCGGTCTCGGTTTGCGTGGCACCGCGAGCAAACGCAACCGGACCAAGCGTGAAGAATCCGATCACAGCGTCTGCACCTGCAGCCGTTCATATCGTCCGGATCGTGACGCCCTCGGCGGCATCGCGTACACACGCATCCTTTCCAGTCATGGTCCTGGTCACGCTTCGCGCCACAACGACTACACGCGCATCCTTTCCAGTTGTGGTCCTGGTCACGCTTCGCGCCACACCAACTGCACGTGCATCCGTTCCAAGCATGTTCTCGGAATCTGCCGCACCGACCGCACTTGCAGCTTGGGTGAGCGTGCCTCTCAGGGGGACGGTCGTCATACCAGCGGTGGATTTCAAGGACGCATGGGATCAGCCCAACGATACGCCTAGTGTTGTGCTTAGCGTAATCGTCGAGCAGATTCCACACAAATCCCGCAATGAAGGAGCAAGCCAAGCCAAGGCATGCCAGCCCACAGACGACTCCCATCGCCTGCGCCCACAGCTCGTCGTACACACTGGATGATATCAGTATGAGCATGCGTACTTCCTTCGGCGCAGTTTCTCTCGGTGCACTCCCCCTACACCCAGCCGACGTCCGGGCCTACAGGCCTCCACCGTGCCTTACACCGCCCAGCTTGCATCAATTGACAGCCGGATGCAATAGACCCAGTAGACACCACGTCAGTTCCGTACCACGCGTCGGTCAAGAATCGCTGACAACTCCGTCCCGTCACACGTCCTATCCACCTGTGCCAGCAGGTACCATGTGCTACCAAGTACCATGTGCTACCAAGTACGGCAGATCGCACGCTACATGGGCAAGATGTCCGGGAAAGTACCTTCCTCTGGCATGTAGTATGTCGCATTGATGTCAGTCTGAGGAGCTTCCGGCGATATCGCTCATTGACTCCGTGGCTATCTCTCCCATCCACGCTGGGATTGTTTTCCCCGAGAAGTGCCTTTCTTGGGGGCCGGTGGCCTTGGTCCAACCAACAAGCCAAACCCAGCGACCGCGTGCCGCGGCTTGCTAGCAAGAAGTGTGAAGCGATGAGAGGAAGGCACACCCCAGTCGATTCCACATCACGGTCAAGGTCCTGCCTCATCTTCTTGTCATCCACCCTTCTGTCCCTTCCCCTCTCTTCGCGGGGCCGTTGAACGTCCATCGTCATCGCCAAGCTGATAAGACGGCCCTGCTGGACGAATCACTCCCCTCACCCCCCCAAGAAACCCCCTCAACCATCCTTTCTCTCTATTGGAATCCATGCCAAAATCTGTGTAATGCACGTCTGTGCTGTAGGTAAGTAGGTCCTACAGGCGACCTTCCCATACAGCCCACGCATCAGCAACCCCAGACTTTTTCAACATACCTCTGTCAGGCGGTATGAACTTACAAACAGTACCGGGCACGTAACCCTGGGCAGCCACCAGCCTTGCGCCCGTTCCCATCTCCCCAAATCTCGCAACAATAGCCCAATACGTTGAAAAACCCCCTCTCTCGAAGGAACTTTCCGAACTCAATTGCTGCCCCCTCACTATAACCATGCTTTTCGAAATCGCGTGAATCAATGCAAACAATGATATCTATGAAGCGGGAAAGCGAGGTAAGAAGCCCCCCTCTATAGATGGCTCTCCGAGCCGAGACTCGAATCGTCACCGGCTCCCCACGTTACTGAATACGCCCACAGCAGATTCGCACCCCCGACTCGATCCTTGAAAACTTGAACAACGAGCTTCTGCTCACGGGCGCGAAAACCCCATCCGTGTTTCATCCCTGGCCTCTTTGCCTCGGATCGAAAGTTGCCGTGCGGCTAGCGTTTTCGTAACACAAGCCACACGGCCACGCAAAGCACCAGCACTGCGGCCCCGCTCAAGAATGCGATGACGCCAAGTCTCGACCTGAATGCGTACATTCCAATGAGGTCAAGCACGCCCAACACGATCGTCAAGGTTTCCCAGCCGGGCAATGCACCCCGGACATCTCGCACAGACACACCGGGCGATCTCTCCGATCTCCCTTCAATCTCGGACATCGATTCCGGCGAA
>JAAEPW010000217.1 GCA_024232355.1 Chloroflexota bacterium
TCATAGTTCCCTCCTCACTTTTATGGTAACTACTCAGTTAATCACATCACGTTTCAATGCTCTGCGACACATCTCGCTCCAATGCTCTGCGTCACATCTCGTTCCAATGCTCTGCGTTGGAACGTTACATCTCGTTACATCTCGTTCCAATGCTCTGCGTTGGAACGTCACATCTCATTCCAATGCTCACATCTCGTTCCAATGCTCTGCGCTGTAACGACTACCGGGGCGCTCTATATTCTCATCACCAGTCAATATGGAGCGTCCAAGTAGGCATTACCACGCCGAGCGTGGTAACGAGGGCTTTGCTGAATAGTTACCTTTTATGTATATATCTTGGGGTGTTCCATATGATACTCTAAATCGGGCTGAATTGCAACTACTGTCTAATGGGAGGGGGCGAACGAAAGGTTTGCGGTTTTTTGTAAATTAGAGGCCCCAGATGAAATAGATGTAGATGGGAGAGACGATGGCCAGGAGGAGGTTGAGGGGCAACCCGACTCGGGTGAAATCCAAAAATTTGTAGCCGCCAGGCCCGAAGATCATAGTGTTGGTCTGGTAGCCCACGGGGGTGAAAAAGCTGGTCGAGGCAGCCAACATGATAGCCAGAACAAAAGCCCTGGGGTCCAGTCCCAACGTCTTGGCTGTGACCACGCCCACGGGCACCATAATCACGACCGCCGCGTTGTTGGAGATGAGGCCCGTCAGGATCATGGTCATCGTGTAGAAGATACCCAGGACGACCAGCGGCGAGGCGTAAGCAGCGGATTGGACGGCCAGATTGGCCAACAACTGAGCGCCTCCGGTTCGCTCCAGGGCCAGACCCAGGGGAATCAAGCCCGCCAGCAGGAA
>JAAEPW010000218.1 GCA_024232355.1 Chloroflexota bacterium
GATGTAATCAGAGCTAACCAGATAGGTCTCACCGCTTTGTCCCAGACCGGCGCGCTCCAGCATGATGTCGTTGAGGGTACTCAGGCCGGCGACTCCTGCCAATACCCCGCGCGTCATACCAGATTCGTCGCGCACCGGCACTGCGGAAAAGACGACCATCTAGTCGTACAAGAGGGAATAAAAGGGCGACTGCACATAGGGCGCGTCCAAGCCCTGCCTGAAAAAGGGCTGCACTTGAAACGTTTCCCCCTCGCGGCTGGGATTTGTAGCCACGATCACCATGCCCGTCGTGTCCATTAGGAACAATTCATCAAACTTGTTCCCGGCGACAAGCGCGACTTTTAACGTGTCTAGCAATAGGCTGCGCCCCCTGGCCAACAGGATCTCATCCTGCCCGCCCTCTATCAGCTCCGTTATGTCTGAACGGATACGCGGGTCAGTGATCACCAACTCTAAATCCGGCGACAATGAATTGAACCAGGTTTTGACTTCTGCCTCTTTCAAGGTTGCAACTGAAGTCAACTGGTCGATAATTTGCGCGCGGCTATTTTTATTCTGTCGCCATATAGTCACTGCGCTCGTCCCCACCAATGGGGCGAGCGTCAGAAACAGAAAAGCAATCAGCAGTGTGCGCCCCAGACTGCCGCGCATCCCGGTCAGGTGCGCCGCTGAGGCAAGCGCCACACCAGGATTTCTTTCTTTCACTGTCATAACGCGCTATCCTTTGCTACATTCTCAAGACTTGCAAAAAACGCCAATTGGGAGAAGAACAATTGTCCACTTTTTCAAGGTCGGTCTGGTCAGCGCCTCAAGCGTCTCTGGAACAGAGTCGCGGTCACGTGTTTTCCTCTACATCCTCAAATAACGCCTGCAGGGTATCAAAACGATATGCCCTGACCAGGTCGGCCAGCGCCTTAGCCAGTGGCGCGTCTTGCTCCTCGATGCGCTGAATGACCGCGTTCGCGGCTCCTGGATGGGTCTCTTCGGCCGCGTCTTGCAGCGCGAGCAGCCATTCTTGCGGCAAAGCCTGCAA
>JAAEPW010000219.1 GCA_024232355.1 Chloroflexota bacterium
CAACGAGCCGCTGGTCGACTGTGAATGGACAGGCCAATTCGGCATAAGTGTCTTGGGCGCCCTCCAACTCAGTACAACCAGGTATATCGTCGCTACCATGCAAGAAGTGGCTATGTGACAATTTCAAAGTGGCAATGTTCTGAGACTTGTTGGTGATTTTTCAGAGAGGTTCAAGTTCAAACGATCAAAAGTGTTTCATTCTGAACAGCAAACATGGACATATCCATTTCTTGCATGGTAGCGACGATATGTCTCTCCATTTGAACCGCTGTTTCGCCTTAAAAGTGTAGCTTTTCGAAATCTATCGGGAGCCCTAGCCCACCTGGAGCAATGTTTTTAAGTGGTGCTAAGATTGCAATAACGTGGTGCAGAAGCCAGCCCAACCACCGCTTTTGCAACCACCATAGTCTGTGTCTTTTTTGATTGCAGCTACGACGCGTGGTACTGCAACGCGCGACTGGACTCGGAGGATGGGTCGGCTGGTACGCGCGCTGCGCAGTGGAAAGTCAGCGCCAACTGGGTGCTGGACGCGGACGATTACAACGAGTGGATGAACGAACTCGACTATCTGATGCCGCTGCCCGGGGTCAGTAGCTACCTACGCTTACCTCGGACCCGCGCCGCGCCGCAGAAAGCTCCCGAATG
>JAAEPW010000220.1 GCA_024232355.1 Chloroflexota bacterium
ATTCCCCAGCTTGGCCAGCACCGGTTCTCCCTTGGGGGCCAACTTTGCCTTCAAGGCATCTTCACTAAAGGCATAATCTGACAACAACACCTTGGTCACAGTGCGGATATCACTCTTGTCAAACAGCCAGACTTCAAAAGCAGTGACTTTGTTGGGCGCACCCACGCCGATACTCTCCGAAACACCCACGCCGCACTCGCCCATGAACTCGCCGTTCTCCAACTCGATGCTGAACGAGGGGTCGTAGTGATCGTCTCCCAAGGCATAGTTTGTGACAAACTGAACCAACGGCGGCCCTTCAATTCCCCAATCAACGTCCGCAGGAGGTGCAATTGGCCCGTCTCCCCTCACACCCGGCCCGGCATCATCCCCGGCCCGTCGCGCCATTATGCGACTGACGAGGATCACAATTGCGATCACAACCGCCAATACCAGCAGTGCAACTCCACAAGTCCCCACAACAGAGCCTAGCAGTCCTCCCTCTCCGTCCTCGGCGACCGGGTCCGCCGGAGCCTCCGTATCCGGGGGAGTGCTCTCCAGAACTGTCTTTAGTGCCCGCAGGTGAACGGTCTCCGCGCCTCCACCCGCCCTTGCCTCTACAGCATCCAACGCCGCCAACACCTTGGCAAGATCACCTTCCTTCCAGTGCTCCATGCCCATCTCTTTGCGCACCCAAGCCTGATCGCCATTGCTCTCGTACTGTTCGGCAACCCAGAGCAGGTAATTGCCCATGTAATCAGAGCGCAACCTGGCAGGCGAGGCATTTATCCACTCAACCGGCCACACCCCATAACCAATAAGCAGGCCCAGGGCCAGCCCCAGTACTGCCCCAATCATCAGTGCCCACTTGTGTTCTTGAATGAATTGCATTTTGCCCCCTTGTTTGTGACCGCACCTTGATCAAAACTATTGTTACATCATTGTACCATAAACGCCATTAGCGCACAACTACTTTATCACAAAGTAGCAACTAGCGCAAATCCATTTTTTCACCTCAGCCTGCCGCTGGCTCGGCCTGCGGCTGCGGCAAACTGGCGATCTCGAACTCTTCCTCGCAA
>JAAEPW010000221.1 GCA_024232355.1 Chloroflexota bacterium
AATACCGTCGGTTCGGCCCTCGCCCCTAGAGAGAGACCTGATTGGTTAGCGAGCAGTGACGTTGCCATGGGGAGGCGGGGCTCGGCCAGCCCTGGGCAGAGCGTCGCCAAACTGGTCACTTGGCTGCATTGAGTCGCTGCTGCCCGCCCCCCCCAACCCACACGGCGCCGGGAGGGTAAGCGCCGTGTTCTTGCAGCAGCGCCCTAGTGTGCTCTGTTACCTTTTTAGCGTGGTTGACGGGACCAGTGTGGCAAAGGCTGAGACATCTGGCCCAGACAAGGCCAGAGTGGCGAGGAGCAATCGAGAGGGTGTCGGGGGCGGCATTTGATGGCATCGCCAGTAGCACGGCGCAGGTGTACATGAGATGGCTGCAGCAATTCTCCAAATTCTGCGCGCAGGTGGGGATCGCGTTTGGCCAGGCAACCGGAGCGGAAGTCGCGATTTTTCTTCAGCACCTGGCGGACAGAGGGCTGGGAGCCAGCTCACTCAGCCAGGCCAGCTCGGCGATCAGCTGGGCGGCGCAAGTGGCCGGAAGCCCCGACCCGGCCAGAGAAAAGCTGGTCGCGGACATCATCGCGTCAGTAAGAAGGCGTGGGGACGAGGTGGCGCGAGCAGAACCCGCAACAAAAGAGCACCTTCTATTCCTGTACGCATGGGCGGAAAAGAAGGCCACTTTTGTTGCCGCGCGCACATACGTCTTGTCGCTCTCCATGCTATATTGCTGTGCCCGTTACAGCGATATCGCCTTTCTGCACTGGAAAGATGTGGAGATCGAACAAGACTGCATCAACATCACGATGCAGAAAACCAAAACAGACCAGTGCAGGAGGGAAGGGAACATGGCATTCATGCCTACAGCGAATGATCCAAGGCTGTGCCCGGTCAGGGCGATCAATTGCTGGAGAAAATGGCCGCAGGTGGGCAAAGCAGCCGATGATGCCATCTTCCCTACAGCGCGCGACACAAAAAATCCCACGCCCTACTCAACTTACAGCGACAATCTCAGGGATGCGCAGCTTACATCCACCCTGAAGAAGCTGCAGCCACATTCGTGGAGAAGTGCCTATGCCACATTCGCGGCAGCGGCAGGCCTTGATGCCGCAGCGATCGCCGCGGCGGGGAGATGGCGGCAGACCTCCTCTACTGAGACCTACATCCGCAGGAGCAAAGAAATGCGGTTGGAGGTCACTAAGAGAGCGCTCGATTTTTAAGGTAGAGAGGGGAAGGACAGGAAAATTGGTAGTAGGGGCAAGCAACACAAGATGAGACAGAGACGGAAAAAACCATAAAAAGCTGCCAAAAGAGGCAGAGAGGGGAAGGACAGGGAAGTCAGAAATAGGGACAGACTGCACAGTATGAGACAGAAACGGGAGAGCTCACAAAAGGGTGCAAAAAGAGAATGGTGTCTACTTTTTTAGCAGTGATCCGCCCAGCCGGCCACCGGTCCCCGATGTCAGTGTGCGTCCCCTTCTCGCTGCGCTTCACTGTCGTCTCCAGTCCAGAGAGCCCCGACCACACCTGGCAGCCTGGAAAGACCAAGTGAGTGTGACGTTGGTCTACGGGAGGAAAGGAAGTAGAAAAATTGTGCAGAAGACTGACATTGATTAGGAATTAAGAAACATCCACTGTTGCAGGCTGTTTCTGAATTCCGCACTCTTCCGCCGAAATGAGCGCCGCCGACGCAAACCAAAGGGAAGAAGTGCGGATGATCCGCTTCTGGGTGGTTTCGGAAGCGGCCCCCCCCACGTGGACCTCCAGGCGCTGGAAAGGGCGCAGGCGAACCCGCCGCAGCAGGCGAACGCACCGCCGTCGACACCGAATGCGCCAGAAGCGGCGGCGCCGCCGCAGCCGGTGCTGCAGCCACTGCCAGTGCAACAGATGCTGCCGCTACCGCTGCCAGCTGGGCAGATCCTGATCGAGATGGACGGCGTCCTGCTGCTAATCCAAACGCCGGCCCTGTTGGGGATCTTCGCTCCCGCGCCGCCGCAGCAGGCGCCGGACCCCCTCGCTGCCGCCGCCGTCTCTACAGGTAGCGCTACGGGCGCAGCGCGAAACGACGCCGCTTCATGACGGGATGAGAGATGGAGAGGGACGGGCGGACACGCGGACTGTTCTTTCTTTGTATTGATGTTTTGATGGCGCGATAGCGCCAGGCGAGACTCGCCATTCGAACGAGCATCAGGGATGCAGGCCAGGCTGCAAGAGCAGCTGACGTAGTGAGGTGTCAGCAGCGACACTCACTAGACACGCAGTTGGCTAGGAACTAATACCCTACCAGCTGAAGTGTCAGAACCTGTCCTGTCTCGCCCACAGGGCAGAAATGCCTGTTTGCGCGAAACAGGCACAAACGGCGATACGCCGCACCCAGACAGCAATATTCGTAGTATTGCTGTCAAGGAGACGGTGGCCGATAGGACAGGATGCGCCGCTCAGGAGCCGCGGATAGCGAGTGGCAAGAAACCGAATGCGAGTCTCGGCCGCCCATACATGTTTCGGTGAGCATCGCCAGAGAGATGCGTTTTTTCGCATGACATGTCGTCCAATTTTTATGCCTGCCAAAACGGGTAGACATGATGATACAAAACTAACTGAAGGGATCGTACTGGGCCCCACCCGAATACCGACAAAAAAGGTCTATAGAGATGAGCAATTTGATCATTTTCCTTTTTTTGGCGAGGAATCCTAGATTCTTCAAATTAAACTGCATGAATTTGTGTTTTGGCAGGCACAAGTGATTTCACCCCCTGTGCATGGTGCGGTGCCTGCAGGAGCGAGTCTCTGCAGTGCCAGTATTTCTTGACAGATTGTGACAGTGTGCGAATTTGATGCCGCGAATATGCCTGTTCTGATGATTTTTTACAGAAGTAAAACGCGGTGCCTGTTTTACGAGCGAAGGAGATAAGCGCAGTGAGAATACGGATACGGCTGTGGTAAAAAAGCAATCTAGAGTAATCAGAAAACGGGAATAAAAGTTTTTTGGACAAAAGATTACACGAATAGAAACAAGTGAACAGCCACTTTGTGGCAAAGTTTCACAGAATGCTAGGTTTATGCCAGGAAAGTGCGGTTAGATACGTATTCTTTACCGAACACAATGTAAAAGTAGTCAGATAGATAAAACAAATGAGACAACCCAAAAACTCGACGAAAAATAAACGTGGCGGTCGATAGAAATCGAGAAGAGCCATAGCATTGAAGTAGAGAGATACCAGCGGTGCCTGAAAAAAGAACAGGATATGAGAAAAGGTGCTAGCAGGCACAAAACCGGTATAGTTGAGGTTACAGGAGCGTTTACCGTCAGCCCCTGTAAACTGCAAAACAGACCGTGTTTTGACTATGGAGGCTGATAACCCGGTGATTTACCCGGTGGTTAACCGAGTCAAAGCAATAGAGCGGCGGCATTGACGGTTAACAGGAAGTGCCGCAATTTTTCTGACCTCGCCCACTGGGCGAGGAAACCGATCTTCTGTAACCCAGAAAGAGGGGGGGGGAAAGATACCCCCTCAACCCTCTCACGGACCGACCTCTTATGCACTTGACACTCTCGCACGCCGCCTCCTCCAACATAATTGCATGCTAACCTCAGGTCTCACGCCCTGAGGTATAGAACCAGAGGTATTAATATATTTTATCTACGTTACTTGTAGAGTAGATAATATCAATTAATACCGTCGGTTCGGCCCTCGCCCCTAGAGAGAGACCTGATTGGTTAGCGAGCAGTGACGTTGCCATGGAGAGGCGGGGCTCGGCCAGCCCTGGGCAGAGCGTCGCCAAGCTAGTCACTTGGCTGCATTGAGTCGCTGCTGCCCACCCACCCAACCCACATGGCGCCGGGAGAGCAGGCGCCATGTTTCTGCAGCAGCGCCCTATCGTTAGTGTTACCTTTTCAGCGTGGCTCATGGGACCAGTCTGGCAGCGACTGAGACAGATGTCCCAAACAAGGCCAGAGTGGTGGGGCGCGATCAAGAGAGTATCAGTGGCATTTTTTGATGGTATCACGAGTAGCATGGCGCAGGTGTACATGAGGTGGCTGCAACAGTTTTCCGATTTCTGTGCGCAGGTGGGGATCGCCTTTGGCCAGGCAATGGGAGCAGAGGTCGCACTCTTTGTCCAGCACCTGGCGGACAGAGGGCCGGGAGCCAGCTCGCTCATCCAGGCTAGCTCGGCAATCAGCTGGCCAGCGCAGGTGGCCGGATGTGCAGATCCAGCCAAGGAGGAGCTGGTAGCGGACATCATCATGTCGGTGAGGCAAGTCAAGCTGTTCCTGAACTTAGCCCTCTGCCACCGGATTGAATGCAAACACCACCAGTCAAGTGGCAGGGGCGCAAGTGGTCTGCGTCAGGGTCATCCCAAATCCAGTCCCCCAGCTGGGCCCCTAGTCAGTCGAGGCACCACAGGCAGGTGTGCTGGTGCCGATGCTGCATCAGCAGGAAGCAGCACGGCTGCTACCACCTCTGCTGGTGCAGCAAATGCCGCAGTTGTTACTGCCACCTGGTCAGATCCTCTTCCCACTGGACAGTGTGGTGTTGCTCATCCAGATGCTGGTCCTCTTGGGAATCTTTGCACCAGCGCCAGCTCTGCATGAAGGTCCACAAGCGTCAGACCCCCCACTGCTGCAGGCAGCTATACAAGTAGCGCCATTGGTGCAACATGGATGGGCGCCGCTAGATGACTGGATGGAGGGTGAGATTGGATGGATGGACTGTGATCTGTTTGTCTACCGTTTTAGGGTGCAGAGGTGTGAGCGAGACTCGCTAATTCTACATGCATCAGGGATACGACAGAGGCTGTGTCAGGCAGCAGAGGTAGTGAGACGTCTTTGCTGGCATTAGCTAGGTGCATTGCCAGACAAGGACAAAAACTTACCAGGTGAAGTGCCAATCGGCTGTTCTCTCCAAATTGACAAAGTAGCAATGCACGTTTGTGTGGAAACCAGCACAATTGGTGAGATGCTGTAAATGGGCACCAAACCGGTGCTCTGAATTTCTGTTTCAGATCGAATGGCGGCCATCAAAAAGCGGCAGCTCAGTATACAATACATTTGTTTTGGGAGGTATCTTGGGCAAATCCGGGTCCCAAATGCTCAGATATGTGTTGCATGGCATCGATCGAGAGATGCTTTTTAGTTTTCATTGATTTCTTATGAGATTTGGAGCACCTGCCAAGGTGGAAGGGGAAGAGGCAGCAGTTAAAGAATCTTAAACCTTTGGGACAAGACAGGAAAGAATCTTTTGGCACAGCAAGTTTTCAAGTAATTCTCATTCCCTGTGCAGGGTCTTTCCTGTGTATACAGCGCAGGAGCAGGGCTCCGCACTGATGCCAGTGTCTGGCTGGCGTGAAAAAATTGCAATTTTATTTCATTGATGAGTTTTTTCGTGATATTTTTGGTGAAGTAAAACTCTGTGTTGTTGATTGTGAGACATGAATTATGCTTTGCAAGGTACCGAAGATCGGAAAAAGCATTGGCATAAGTACCTCACAAACGTAAACAGAATGTAATAAACAGCAGAAACAAACAATTCAGGATAAAGAAAAAACTGCGAAAAGACGGAAGTAGGTCTAAAACCGAGCATTGAATGTCTGTGCCGGTCGATAGAAATCGAGAATAGCAAAGTTGTGGATAACAAAAAGTTGCCAGGCTTGCCTGCAAAGAAGAACGTAGTGGTATATATACTGCGTAATGTAGCGGTCGAATATACATAAAATAACACAGAAGTCCATTTGTGTAATAAAATTGTAAGGGCAAGGGGTTGCAAGACGCTACGACGCAACACGACGCAACGTACTTCACGACGCGATGGGACGACGCAACGTACTTGACGCGACGTACGATGCACGATGCACGACGTATGAGGCATGACGCGACGTACTTGACGATACGCCAAACAGCACAAAACAAGACCAGGTTTTGTTCCCATGGAGACCGAAAACCCGGTGAGTTACGTTACAACCGTGTGACCATGCCCATCCAGTTGGCCTGGCGTTGGCTGGACATTGACAACTGGTCACAATTTCACACCGGTCAATGTCACAATTTTTCTGACCTCGCCGCTGGGGCGAGGGGTTTCACCTAGGTTACTTTTGGTACACCGAGGGGGTAGGGGGGAACGGTACCCCCCAATAACAACCCCCCCTCATTCATCTGTCACGGACCGACCTCTTGAGCACTTGACACTCTCGCTCTCTCACGCCCTGAGGTTTAGAACCTGAGGTATTAATATATTTTATTTACGTTACTTGTAGAGTAAATAAGCTATATTACATCGATAACTCACGTCACATACTCCCCGAACCAAAC
>JAAEPW010000222.1 GCA_024232355.1 Chloroflexota bacterium
ATAAATACGACGTGGGCATCGGCCACCGCCGCTACGTCCTGCGGGGTAGGTTCGAAGGCGTGCGGGTCTGTGCCCACCGGCATCAGTGCTGTTAGATCGATCAGGTCCCCGCCAACGTTGTGGACCACGTCGGCGACGATGCTGGTGGTGGCAACGATCTGGAGTTTCTCCCCTGCGCTCAAGGTCACTGCCGAGAGGGGGGGCAATGCGTCGCTGTGTTCTTCTGTCGCTGGTGTGGTGGGCCGACAGTTATTGATCGTGAACAGCAGTATAGACGCAATTGCTACAGTAGTGGATATCCTGCGAGTGATGTTTTTCATTTTTGTTTCCCCCTTATGGATCGTCAAAAGTTGTTTCTGAACAGCGTCTTATCTTGTTGATGATGGGTGTTATCAGCCAGAAGGAGACGTTCACGGAGAATCAAAGATCCGACTGCTGCGAGGAGGCATTCTAGCACCAGGCTGTATCATTGTCAAACAAGAATGCCTGAGTGTGATGAAAGAACGGTGAGTGTGGCGCGCCAGTCCTTGTCTAAGTGCCTGGTGTGGTGTATACTTGTTACGAGAAAGGGACTGGTTATTTTTGAGCAAGATACTTCTTCGATTTTGACTTCTTTCGAACGCACAGATTTCTGCCAAGCCCTGGCAATACGTCGGGGTCTGTTCTATTAGCGAGGGTAGATGATGGTAGTGGACGAGGATAGCCTTGAGCTTGTCGTCGGCAAACTGCTCGATCAGCGAGGGATGACGTTGGCAGTGGCCGAGTCGTGTACCGGTGGGCTTGTTAGTCATCGTATCACCGATGTTCCCGGCAGTTCGGCCTATTATGAAGGTTCCATCATCGCTTATTCCTACGACGTCAAGGAACTGATTCTCCACGTGCGGCACGATACCCTATACCGCTATGGGGCGGTGAGCGAAGAAACGGCGCGAGAGATGGCGTTGGGGATACGGCGTGTCTTGCGGGCAGATATTGGTTTGGCCGTGACCGGTGTCGCCGGGCCGGGTGGGGGGACATCCGACAAGC
>JAAEPW010000223.1 GCA_024232355.1 Chloroflexota bacterium
GCGGAGGGGCCTGAGGCCCAACGGCTGGCAGTCCTCGGTCTCCTCAAGGAGAAGGGTGTTGGCGCTATCCGCGCACACAGGCTTCTCGGTGAATTCTTCGTGGAGCCGCTTCCATGGTGCTATGAAAACTGCCAAATGTTGGCTGAGGTTGGTGAGCTCAGGGGAGCCATGGACATAATGGAGGCGATTCTAATCACTGTAATAACGCTTTTTGGTGGTGAGATTATTGCTGCTGAATTAGCTTTTGGGGAGGGCGTATTTGTTGCAGAGTTTGCGGATGATCTTGGCAGAGTGGCTGGTCCAAAGAGAACACCCAGCTCGGGACCGCTGAAGAATGCCAGTGGTAGTGGCAATCTGGATGATGCGGCTTCTGCAGCTCGTACTCAACCGCACTACTCAATGGGGGCAAATGATGTCCCAGGAAGGGCAATCAACAGATTTCCTGCCGATCCAGATGATTTCACGAGACAGCTGGGTGTTCAACCCTCAAAGGTGAGTACGACGAAGCATGGAACGAAGAGATTTGTTTGGGAGCCTAACAAGAACACGCGAATTCGATACGAGAGTCACCCCGGAGACAGCGGCCCATTCGTGCCGAGGCATCATGGCGAGCACTACCATATTGAGATCAAGCCAGATAATCTTACGTGGAACCAAGCGAAGAAACAGGGAATGATTGTCAAGGTAAAGCCTGAAAACTACCAGCCCGGCCATGGGACTGGTTTCTTGCCGGACGAAACACACCCGGGACAATGAGAAATGATACTTGACGAATTGCAGATTGCAGACGGTCAGATTGTCGAGATTCACTCAACGAGAGAGGTTCTTGTTGTGGCATTTTGCGACTGGCAAGAACAGAAGTGGCAGCTCCTTTTTTCGAATGTAGTAGGCATCGAGGCGTTTAGCCCTGAGGGGGAGGATCTTGCGGGTGTAGAGATAGAAGAAGATAACGAACTCACGCGTAAAGCGTGGGAGGTAACCGCGGAGGATGACAGCGTCTTGCGATGTTATATATTTACATCAGCCTGGTCAGGTAACCCGGTTCTTCGTGTGGTGGCAACAGTCTGCCAGGTGAAACAGCTTTGAGTACAGATTTGACGTTGTCGTCCGGGCTGTGCTCCGCAAAAATGTCGCCCCGGCAATCCTGAGTGTCGCCATGCTCAATCATAGCCAGCGACGTGGGCTCGTGTAAGATTAAAACACCCAAGTTTTCAAGGATCCTCGCTGTCGATTCTACCCAGTAGGATTGAGTGTAGGAGAGCTCTGCCAAGGCCGCTGACAACGGCGGCCCTCATTCTGAATATTCTGAATGGGCGGCGGTCGATTCAGGCGGCGAGTTCGAGCTGGTACTCGTGGTGGAGACCACCAAGCACCTGCCCTTGAGAGGTGCCATCCTCTTCGTAAATCCTTTGTTTTCAGGGGGTTATGGTCCATCGGCCAGGATCTCGGCTCGTTCAGGACGCCTGGACCCGGCCTCAGGAGCTCGCTACGCGCCAGGACGTCGTGGTTCAGCGCAGAATCGCTCGTGTGGGGCGCTCAGGGGACCCCAGAGGGCCAAAAAACAGCGGAATGGCGCACGAGTA
>JAAEPW010000224.1 GCA_024232355.1 Chloroflexota bacterium
ACCGTATCCTATAGAGGGGCGTCATGCCTCCAGAAATTGTTAGTGGGGCTCTCCATCTTATATATATTTATCAATGGGTTAGTGTGGAAATGAGGTTGAAAACTACCTGGAAAACCAAGGCACCACTAGGTGCTACAAGCCCTTGATATGGAACGATAAAGCCGGGGGCATATCCCTTAATGTTAGTAGCAAAAAGCAGGTTCAGGGATGCTAAAGCCGCGTGCGTGTCCTGCCGGTCGGCTATCGGGGCCGACCTTGGAAAAGACGTCAAAATCAGATTTGCTTAAGCCGTTGCACTTCACGCTGGAATCCACCGTCGCTCATGATGGAGGCGGCGTTCTGCGTCGAAACGCTTGAGGATGCTTTGGCTCGTCACGGCAAGCCGGACATCTTCAACACGGATCAGGGCCACCAGGTTAATCGCGGCGCCCGAAACCCGCCTCGCTATGTGGGCCTGTCGCGCCATGCGTGTCCGTGGACACACAGCCAAGGCGGACGAGGCTCTTTCTCTATGGGTTATGGGGCTCTGGTCTCCAAATAAACGGCCATGACTCGGTCAATTGGCCTCCCCTGCCATGCGTGTCCGTGGACACACAGCCAAGGCGGACGAGGCTCTTTCTCTTCTCAGTTTTCATCGTCATGCTTCACTC
>JAAEPW010000225.1 GCA_024232355.1 Chloroflexota bacterium
TGCTTGATTAGCTGCTTTCTAACTTCTACCGCACTCCAGCGCACGTATAGACGAGTTGTTTTGAAGGTCGGGTCCGTTTGACTTTCAGCATCGACAATATCTTTGATGTCATTGAGCAGGTTGGGCAAATGGTGTTCAACGGGTTTACGTCCTCGTGCTGAAAAGTTGTCATAGCAACGAAAACCACTCTCGAATTCGTGCATCCCCTTACGAATGGTGCGCCGATGCCAACCCAATTCAATTTCAGCCCGCCGCTGTCCACCTTTGCCCTAAGCCTTAACCACTTGAGCCATAAATGTCCGTCGCGCACTCCCTTTTAACGCTTGGGCCGTCTTGGTGAAAATACTTTTGAGTGTGTTTGTTAATTCCATCTGTCACCTCTTCCTTATCTTTTGATGATTGATGGCTAATTTTAACACACTTTTGGGATCATTTAAATTTTGGAACTGCCTTACCTCCGCCGCCGACGTGGCCCATCCGCTCTCTCGCCGCCCCCCCCTGGTCGGGCCAGGAAGTGCGTTACTTTCTCTCTTTGGGGCAGGGGTGGGGGGATGCGGGGTGGGGAGTTGGCGGGGGGGGGAGCGGGGAAGGATCGGTGGGTGGCGTTGTCTATGACTACAAGCAAGGGGGTGGCTGCTGCTGAGTGGGCCTTGTTGTGGTGATTGGTAGTTTGTGGGTGGTGACCCTCGTCCCCGCCCCATTGCTCGCCACCGCTGAAACAGAGGCGTGATCTCTTGACTCACCTCGCTTTCTCCCCGTGAAAGAACCTGGTGATGAACCTCTGGCCACAGATTCTCACAAGATCTATCGGCCTGACCTGCTCATTACCTCCGCCGCCGACGTGGTCAAGTCCGCTCCCTCGCCGTCTCCCCTTGGTCTGGCCAGGTGGTGCATTGGCTTGTTTCCTTGGGCGGAGGCCGCGGAGTGCGCGGGGGGTGGGGGGGAGAACATACGTATCAAGCTAAGGGCTGCTCACGTCGCTCATATGGGTTTGTAACCCCAGTTTAGGCAAAATCACGCTGAAACCACGGTATTGATTCTACTTTTTGCACTGTTATGCCGCCAAGACGCGGGTGACACACCCGCTGAGAGCAATAGGCTACAAAATTTGATCGTTCAAATACCA
>JAAEPW010000226.1 GCA_024232355.1 Chloroflexota bacterium
AAACTGTGAGTGCCGACGAGGGAGGACTGAAAACACAAGATGAGAGCCAGAGAAGTCATCAAGCTATACAAAGCAGGGGAACGTGACTTTCGCGGGATTAGTTTACGCAAGGTCAAGTTGAGCAACGCCAAACTGAGTTGGATCAATCTGCAAGGATGTGACATGAGCAATGTCGACTTGAGCAACGCTAATTTGCTGCAGGCTAACCTCAGCGAAGCTAACTTGATCCAAGCTGATTTGAGTGGAGCCAATCTGATGGGCGCAACCCTGGTTGGAGTCGATCTGAGCCAAGCCGATCTGAGTAAAGCTAACTTGTACAAAGCCAACCTGAGCGGGGCCAATCTGAACGGAGCCAACTTGAGTGAAGCCTGTCTTGGTTGGACCAATCTGAAGGAAGCTGATCTGGGCAAGGCCGATCTGCAAGGAGCTGACCTGAGTGAGACAAACCTAAACAAAGCCAAACTAAACGGAGCCAACCTGGATGGAGCCAATCTGCGAGGATCCGATCTGTATGCTGCTAGTTTGGAAGGAACTGAGATCTCGTCAAAGCAACTTGCTCAGGCTCGACCACTTACGGATTCACTCGAGTCGGATAGCCCTGAGACCCCAAGTTAATGAGCCCTATGCGCTCATTGAACATGCAAGTGGTGCCACCCCCAACGATCCTTCTCCGCCCCCACCATAGCACACAAAAGTCCATATCCAAGCCCGCAGCCCCGCATCCCCCCGCCAACTCCCCCCCCCCCGCACTCCACCGCCCCTGGCCCAAGGGCACAATCCAATGCACCACATGGCCAGACCAGGGGGAGACGGCGAGGGAGCGGACTGGGGGTCACGTTGGTGGCGGAGACAATGAGCAGGTCAGGCCGGTAGCTCCTGTGGCAATCTGTGGGCACACAAACAACAATCCCGATCTCCATCATCGGTAGAGTGTCCACCGCGCCAGGTCTTCTCACGGGAAGAAAGCGATGCCATCCGAGGGATCGCGCCTCTGTTTCAGCGGTGGCGAGCAAGGGTCATCACCCACAAACCACCAATCACCACGACAAAGCCAATCCAGCAACAGCGCTCATCTCCCCGCCTGTGGTCACAGACAACGCCCTCCACCGCCTCCGCCCAAGAAAACAAGCCAACGCACCACCTGGCCAGACCAGGGGGAGACGGCGAGGGAGCGGACTGGGGCTGCGTCGGCGGCGGAGGTGATGGGATAGAAGCAGGGTGATAGATCTCGTGGCAATCTGTGGACGATCTGACCTTACAGAGAAAGGGATATGTGATGACAGTTAGCCCTACGGGTGGACGATGTCGAGGTCAATCCTCAAGACCAGGTGATGGCCAAGACATTGCCAGTGGAG
>JAAEPW010000227.1 GCA_024232355.1 Chloroflexota bacterium
CCGATCTGGAAACAAGCCAACGCTCCACCTGGCCAGACCAGGGGGAAACGGCGAGGGAGCGGATCTGGGGATCGCGTTGGCGGCGGAGGCGATGGGGCGGGTCAGGTCGATGGTTCTGTGGCAATCTGTGGACACACTAGCAACAATCTCGATCTCCATCATCGGGAGAGTGTCCACCGCGTCTGGTCTTTGCACGGGAGAAAGCGAGGTGAAGTCGAGGAATCACGCCTCTGTTTCAGCGGCGGCGAGCAATGGGGCGAGGCGAGGATAACTCTCCACAAACCGCCAATCGCCGCAACAAGGCCAACCCATCAGCAGCGATCCCTCCCGCTTGTGGTCACAGACAACGCAACCCCACCGTCAACTCCCCACCCCGCATTCCATCGCCCCCGGCCCAAGGGAACAAGCCAATGACACCACCTGGCCAGACCAGGGGGAGACGGCGAGGGAGCGGGTCTGGGGCTGCGTCGGTGGCGGAGGTAATGGGGTAGGTCAGGTCGATAACCTCTGTGGCAATCTGTGGCCCAAGGTTCATTACCAGGTCTTCTCACGGGAAGAAAGCGATGCCATCCGAGGGACCGTCCCTCTGTTTCAGCGGTGGTGAGCGATGGGGCGGGGGCGAGGATCATCACCCACAAACCGCCAATCACCGCGACAAGGCCAACCCGTCAACAGCGATTACCTCCCCGCTTGTGGCCACAGACAACGATTCTCACCGATCCTTCCCAGCACCCCCACCGCCAAGTCCCCCCACCCCGCATCCCACCGCCCCGGCCCAAGGGAACAAGGCAATGCACCACCTGGGGCAGACCAGGGGGAGACGACGAGGGAGCGGACTGGAGTCGCGTTGGCGGCAGAGGTGATGGGGCAGGTCAGGCCAATAGATCTCGTGGCAATCTGTGGACACACTCCCACATCGGCGGACCGTTGAGCCATGGATCTATCGTGGCGCGCGAGTACGGCATCCCCGCCATCATAGGACCGGGTGTGGCGACCAAGCGCATCCGCAGCGGGCAAATCATCACCGTGGATGACGATGCTGGGCTGATCAAGCTTGCAAATGGTTCATTCTAGAGTATAGTGCATGAAACGTGTTTCGTGACACGAGACGTGAACCATAATCGGATGGAGAAAATGATGACAATCAAAGCACTATTGTTGGATGACAAAGACGCAGCCATCGACCTGGACCAGTGGCGGGAAAAGCACGAGGACGTCGTCACGCGCCTTCTGGACACCCTGGGGCAGTCTCCGGTTGCCAGAAACACGCGAGACATTGAAACGCTCGGAGAGGAAAAACTCGCGGCGTACACCTGTCGCAAAATTCGCTATGTTGTTGGCGAGGGCGATTCTGTCCCCGCCTACCTCTTGATCCCTCACCAGATCAAAGACCCCATCCCGGCAGTCGTGGCGATGCACCAGATCGGATCGGGAAAGGACGAGGTAGTGGGGTTGGGTGGGGGGGCAGACTTTGCGTACGGTCACGAACTTGCTACGCGCGGTTATGTCGTCTTGGTCCCCGACTATTTGGCGTTCGGGGAACGAGTTTATCCGGGGAAGGACACCTTTGATTCGGGGCCGTTCTACGAACAGTACCCGGACTGGTCCATGGTGGGCAAAAACGTTGAGGACTCGTTATCGGCGGTGGACGTGTTGCACACCCTGGACGTTGTGAATAGGGATCACATTGGCGTCATTGGACACTCTCACGGCGGGCACAATGCTATCTTTGCGGCCGCGCTCGATGATCGGGTCCGGGCCTGCGCGAGCAACTGTGGGATGTCGGTTTTTTCAGAGGAAGAGGAACGTTTGGCCTGGTGTGAGGATGAGGAGGGCGAATATGCCTACATCCCGGCCCTCAGACCGTATTTCCTTCAAGGCCAAGACCCGCCCTTTGACCTGCACGAAGTCGCGGCGTTGATCGCACCGCGACCGTGGCTGAACATCTCGGCCTATTTCGATTTTGCATACGGCAACCAAGAGTTCCTGGCCGAGACGGGCGTTCGATTATACCAGGTGTACGATCTGTACGAGCAAACCGATGCCTTTGCGTACTTGATGCACGGCAACAACCATTCATTCCCGCGTTATGCCCGCGACCTGGCCTATGCGTGGCTGGACCGGTTTCTCAAGTAGGTTGGATTTTGGCGGTTAGCAAAACCGCCCTACAATTGTTAGAGATGTGTGAAACGTAAAAGGAGTGTACTGTTATGGGGCTTGAGACGATGTTAAAAACAAATACCAGTCGGAAACAAGCCATCGCTCTCGGCAGCATTGTACTCTCGGTACTTTTTGCCGGGGCGGGATTGTTGATCATACTTTTCAGTAGTTGCCAGGCGGTGAATGGGGAAAACCGTTCTGGAGAAAAAGAACGACAATATGTAAGCAGGCAGCTATCCGACCATTCTCAGATCACCTCCACGCAAGCTTTTACCGTCTTTTTGCCGGCAATGATGAGAGGTCGCAATATCTATTACGTATCCACCAACGGCAATGACGACAACAATGGTCAAAGCAAAGACACAGCATTTCGGACCATTGAGCGGGCACTGGGGATTGTCCAGCCTGGAGAGATCATCTCGATTCTACCCGGAATCTATTATGAAGCATTGACGTTAGAGAATATGGGCAGTGTGGAACATCCTATCATCATCCAAGGAGAGAGAACCGGGGCAATTCTGGATGGTCAAAGCGTCTTTACCATCGGATTTTGGTGTGAGAATTGCACCAATTTTTATTTCCAAGACCTGGAAATCCGCAACTATACTGACGTAGGAATTGGAACCTATTTAAGCTCTGACATCACAATGCAAAATCTCACGCTTCACAATAATGGCTTTGCCGTACAACTGGTGGATTGGGAATTCGAAGGGTACGGCATTCACGTGGATGTGTCACAGCGAGTCCACATCGAGAGTAATGACGTCTATCAGAATGGGCCGCAACCCAG
>JAAEPW010000228.1 GCA_024232355.1 Chloroflexota bacterium
CGGGTTCTTAGGCCGCAAGCAAGATGGCGACCCTGGTGTGACCGCTATCTGGCGTGGATGGCAGCGCTTGAATGATATCTCTGCCACATGGCTCTTGCTGCACCAGTCTCAGGTTCAAACCACATGTGGGTAATAGCAAGCACATGGGAGGGGATTCCGTGCGTACCGGGAACAATCAAGATTGGGATCCCCCATACACGTCACACCACGTGTACATCGGCCGCAATCACTTTCATCACAATGGGGAGAATGCCATTGACCTAAAAATTATGGCCGATGTGGTGTATTCTCAGAACGTCATGCACGATTTTGAGCCTTCGGTATCCTCGGGCGGATACGCGGTCACCGTACATTATGACCCGCCGAATAACTGGGTCATGTTCAATACCATATACAACGCTTCCCACGGTATCGCAGTCCATGGTGTTGTTGATTTCTATGCCATAGGGAATGAAATCTTTGATATTTCGGGAAGAGGCATTGTCTTTTGGGCGAACGGAGAGGTGCATATCGTGGGGAATACCATTTCCAACGTTGATGATGGAATATATACTTGGATTCCGTCTACAGAGCCGCATCCGATCATCAATAACATTGTCCACAATATCAACGATCCCACGAATGGGTGGCATATTCGGTACAGCCAGGAATCATTGGCCGATGCTTCCGATATGCATCACAATTTGGTGTATCAGGACAATGGGCCCATCCGCATCAATTGGCATGGAGAGTACAATAGTATCCTGGATTTTCAGAACGGCACTGGAAAATGTCAGGGATGTGTCGAGGCTGATCCTCTGTTCGTTGATCACGCGAACGATGATTACCGGTTGCAGGCAGGTTCGCTGGCTAAAGATGCAGGCACGGCGGAAATCTCTTATTATCAATTGTACGAGGATCGATTTGGGGTTGGCATTCGGTCTGATTTGGTGGACACCCCTCGCCCTCAGGGAGATGGTTGGGATATTGGGGCGTATGAATACGTCCAGCCTGGGCCAGTGTTGGAACTCGACGGCGCGTCCGGTGATGAGACCATTTACCTGATCTGGCAGGTCACCGGCACGCTGCCCACGAGCACGACCTGGCGCATCAGTTATACTGATCAGGGTGATTCTACCATGATCCCCGCGATGAGCCTCATTAGCACTACCCAAATCTACACGCTGACCAGTTTGACCAATAACCTCTGGTATACTGTGACCCTGAACGGTATGTTGGGAGAAACATTTTTCTTGACTGACACAGTGCGTGTGATGCCTCTGGGACCCGAATTGAGGCTGTATGCTGCCCCAGGCAATGGGACAGTATATCTTGATTGGGAGATCATCCGTGGGACGATGCCCGTTACTGGCGCTTGGCGCATCGGCTATGAGAGCGACACCGGTACAGTCCAGTTCCCGGCAACCGAGATTCCCACCAGCACCGTCCGAAGCCACACGCTGGTCAGTTTGACCAACGGCGTGTGGTACACGGTTAGGCTCAACGCGATGGTGAATAGCACACCTATCCTTACCGACACGGCGCGGGTGATGCTGACAAACAAGTTTGTGTATTTGCCAATCGTGTTGCGGATGAATTGATTGCCGGTAGGATGTTGGGTGATGGCCCATCACGATGTGAATAAATCAATCATATCCCAGAGAACAAGCAAACAACATCCACACAGAAAACAGTAAAGGTGCAGTTGTCGCGTTTTGTGATGCGCAGATGCTCTTGGGTACGCTCGCTTGGGTTTTTTTCCCAGTGACGCTATCGAGTAGCCGCATCGGTTGATTTCCTCTTCCAACACGGTCTATGGTGCGCGATTCTTTGCTCGTTCTGGTCAATCGCTTGGATGGATGACTTTTTTGACCAGGACGGTCAGCACCGATCTTTTCTTTTTGACGCTTGAAAGTTTGTCGAGTATAATATGCCGTATATAATAAATCAACATTGTTGATTTATTATCAACAATGTTCAAGGAAAGAACCAACACTTGATTTCCCTCAAAAACATAGAGGAGGAAACCCCGTGTATGATCATTTACTATTTTGTTGTCAAGAACCACAAGAACTCGAAGCGAATGTCATTATCTAATTGATAACATCTTTGCCGCTGTCGTTGTGGCGGACCCGAGTTTCTCAAGTCCCAAGATCGACAAAAGAACGAGAGGCGCAAATTGCCCAAAGTTAAGACGCTGGCACGCGGTTTGAAAATTCTGGAAATCCTGGCCGATTCCCACGAGGGGGTCGGAATCACCGCGCTGGCAGAGCAAATGGAAATGGACAAGGCCTCGGTTTCCAGGATGGTGCAGACGTTGGCCAAATATGGCTATGTCGAAAAAGCACCCGATGGGCGGCGGTATCAGTTGGGGGTGATGATCGTCAACCTCAGCCGCAGCGTGATCGATCGTATGCCGCTGCGGGACGTTGCCAAACCGTATTTGCACGAGATGGTTGAGCGTACCGGCGAATGCGCTCATCTGGCTATATTCGCCCATGGGCAAGTGTTGTACATCGATCAGGTCGAGTCTCCGGCAGCGTTGCGGGTCAACGCGGATGTGGGACATGTGGCTCCCTTGTACTGTACCGCACTCGGCAAGGTCTTGCTGGCATTCGGAGATTATGACATCCCGGAAAGCTTGGATTCCTTGACCGAGCATACTATCACATCAGTGGTCCAGCTAGAAAGAGACCTTGAGGAAACACGCAGCCGGGGGTACGCCCTGGACGATGAAGAATACGATTATGGCGTACGCTGCATTGCCGTGCCGGTGCACGACCTCGGCGGCAAGATAATCGCGGCCATGGGCATTTCTGGTCCATCTCACCGGATGAGCCTGGAGCAAATCCCCGAACTTGTAGCTCACGTCGTTGAGGTTGGCCAGACGCTTTCAGACCGGTTGAGCTTTAAACGACACTAACAATTCATCAGAACGATACACCGTCTACAAGACAAAATAAAAGGAGGAATAGTCGAATGAGGATAGCAGTTATCAACGAAACCAGTGCCGCTGACAAGAATGCCGACATCCTAGATGCTCTGGAGGGGCGGGGGCATACCATCATCAATGCCGGGATGACCAAAACTGGCGCCAAGCCAGAATTGACCTACATCCACACCGGCCTGATCTCGGCGATTTTGCTCCACCTGGACCGGGTGGATTTTGTCGTGGGCGGCTGTGGGACCGGGCAGGGTTTTCTCAACTCGGCGATGCAGTACCCGGGTGTGTTTTGTGGGCATATTCTGGACGCCCTGGATGCCTGGCTGTTCACCCAGATCAACGGCGGAAATTGCATCTCTTTGGCCCTGAACCAAGGATACGGTTGGGCGGCCAACGTCAACCTGCAATTTATCTTTGACCGGATTTTCAGCGTGGAGCGCGGCTGTGGTTATCCGCCTCACCGGCAGTCCTCGCAGCGGAAGTCACGGGAGACTCTGGAATCGATCTCGGTGTTGGCCCACCGGCCTTTTGCCGACATTATCACTGACCTGCCAGACGAGGTCGTCAAGCCGGCGTTCGAATATCCCAACATCGAAGAATTGATCGATGCCGATTCGATAGAGGATCTGCTCCTAAAAGCGGCTATTCTCAAACGATTGGGGAGGTGAACGTGTCTTATCACCCCGAGTCGTTGATCCTGGAAATGGAGGCACAGGCCCGCGAGCTGCGGGCTGACAGCCTCAAGATGATCCACAAACGGGGTTCCGGACACCCCGGCGGCGCATTGTCGGCTGCTGAGATCGTGGCCGCCCTCTATTTTCACAAGCTGCGCCTGGACCCGGTGCAGCCTGACTGGGCAGACCGCGACCGCTTTATCCTCAGTAAAGGGCACGCCTCGGCGATCCTGTACGCGGCTTTGGCCCGGCGTGGATTTTTCCCGGTAGAAGATTTGGCGTGTTGGGGCGCGTTGGACTGCCATCTGCAAGGACATCCCGACCGCCTCAAGACACCCGGCGTGGATATGACGAGCGGTGTGCTGGGCCACGGGGTATCCATCGGCGTGGGGCTGGCCTTGGCGGCGCGGATGGATGGTCGCAGCTACCACACCTATGTCTTGCTGGGCGATGGGGAATCTCAAGCCGGCGTAGTTTGGGAGGGATTCATGGCAGCGTCCAAGTATCGCTTGGCGAACCTGACCCTCATCCTCGACTATAACGACGTGCAACTGGACGGTCCGGTTCATGCCATCATGCCCATCGAACCGATAATAGACAAACTGCGCGCTTTCAACCTAAAGGTGGTTGAGATCAACGGCCACAATATGCGTCAGGTGCTGGAGGCGCTGGATTTGGTTGAGGAAATCCATAACCAACCCACGATCATCGTGGCCCACACGACTAAAGGCAAGGGGGTCTCGTTTATGGAGAACGATGCCTATTGGCACGGTGCCGTCCCCAACGACGAACAGTTGGCCCAGGCGCTTGCAGAGTTAGGGGAGGGTGTATGATGGCTGAAATGTCGATGCGAGAAGCTTACGGGCGTGCCCTGGCTGCCTATGGCGCAATCAATCCCAATGTTGTCGCTCTAGATGCCGATACTTCGACCTCTACCTTTAGCAACTTTTTCCGCGAACGGTTCCCGGATCGTTTCCTGAATATCGGTATCGCTGAACCCTGCCTAGTCAACGTTGGGGTTGGGTTGGCGCTGGGCGGGAAAATCCCTTTTGTCAATGCCTTTTCTGCTTTACTCGCGCTGCGGGCCGCGGAACAGATTCGTACTTGTGTCTGCTACGCGCGGACCAACGTCAAGCTGGCAGCCAGCTATGCTGGGCTGTCAGATTTCAAAGATGGGGCTACCCATCACACCGTGACGGACATTGCCATCATGCGCGCTTTGCCCGAGATGGTGGTCGTCGTCCCGGCAGACGCCAACGAAATGGCCGCATGGGTACCCATTGTGGCCGAGTACGACGGCCCGGTCTTTTTGCGTATCAGCCGGGCAGCCACCTTGCCAGTGCATGACAAAAATCCACACCTGGAATTGGGCAAGGGACTCACTCTACGCGATGGGACCGACCTGACCATTATTGCCACCGGCTCGATGGTAGGCCGCAGTCTGCTGGCGGCTGATCAACTGGCCCGAGAAGGCATTAGCGCCCGCGTGCTGGAAATACACACCATCAAGCCCATCGACGTCGACCTGATTCTGCAAGCGGCGGAAGAGACCGGCACCATCGTCACCGCCGAGGAACACTCGATCATCGGCGGATTGGGCAGCGCTGTAGGAGAGGTATTGGGAGATAGACTGCCCACGCCTCTGGAACGGGTAGGCATCGCGGACACCTTTACTCTGACCGCCCTGACCCCCGAGTTGTTGATGGATGCCTGTGGTCTGGCGGTGGCCGACGTGGCAGCGGCAGCCAAAAGAGCACTTGCACGTAAAAGATAACAGTCAAGGAGAAGAAAGAATGACAGACACAGTGGCAGACGGAAAACTAACCAAGAAGACAAAGTTCATCTATGGCATAGGTGACGTCGGCAATGCCATCGTCAACTCGGCCATCCAATTTTACCTGTTGGTCTTTTTCACCGATGGGGCCCTCATCGCTCCGGCGCTCGCTGGCACTGCGCTGTGGGTGGCCAAGTTCTGGGACGCGATCAACGATCCGCTCTTTGGTTGGCTATCCGACCGTACGACGTCTCGCTTTGGCAAGCGCCGCGTGTACATGATCTTTGGAGCGCTGCCGCTGGCGATCTCTGTCGCGCTGTTGTGGATTGTGCCGAACGACTTTTCAGACACTGGAGTCTTTTTGTGGATTGTGGGGACATTTATCCTCTTTGATACGATGTGGACTCTGACCAACGTACCCTATTATGCGCTGACGGCTGAACTGACCGAGGATTATGATGAGCGCGCCAGCCTGACGACTTTTCGTATGATGTTGGGTGTTCCGGCCTTTGTCGTCGGTGCGGCGCTCACACCGGTTCTGGTGGATTTGTTTGCTACCAAACGGGCCGGTTTTGGCGCGATAGGCATCATCTACGGCGCTCTCGCAGCCATAGCGCTGTGGGTCGCCGCCGCCGGGCTGAGAGAACGAAAAAAGATCAGCGAACGCAAAGCCGAAGCCCCACCTTGGAAAACCTTTCTGGACACATTCAAGAACCGTCCCTTTGTCCGGTTGTTAGGTGCTTATTTGCTGGCCAACACATCCTTTGCCCTGATCACCAAAATGTTGTACTATTTTCTCGCGTATCAGTTGGACATGGAAGACGAGATGTTCCTAGTGATGGGTGTGATGCTGCTGTTTGTAGCGCTCTTTCTCTTTCCCTGGAAGATGCTTGCGGAGCGTTGGAACAAAGGCCCAGCCTATGCCGTGGGTTTGGCTATTGGTGGACTGGCGATGGCGGCCTCTTTCCTGCTGCCGGCTGGGCCGACGCCGTGGATCTATGTACTCGCCGCGGTCGCCGGCATTGGTTTTTCGGCTAATTGGGTTTTTCCCTGGGCGATGGTGCCGGACGTGGTCGAATACGATAGCCTGGAGACGGGCGAGCATCGCGGGGGCATGTACTATGGCGTGTGGGGTTTGGCGGTCAAGGTCTCTGAAGCGTTGGCTATTGTGGTTTCTGGCTGGGTGCTGCAACTTTCTGGCTATGTGGCCAACGCAGCACAGGACTCGCAAGCACTCTTGGGTATCCGGTTGTTCTTTGGACCGGTACCCTTGGTTTTCTTTGCCCTCGCATTGCCACTATTGATTGGCTACCCCATCACCAGGGCCAGCCATGCCGAGATGCGCAAGAAATTGAAAGCGATGGAAGCATAAGAGCTTGCAAGACTATTTTTTCTGGAGAAATAAAATGAAACTCACTGGAGGACAGATCGTCGTACAAACCCTTATTCACGAGGATGTGCCGTACATCGTTGGCATTCCCGGCCACGGCACACTGGGCCTTTCTGATGCGCTCATTGGGCAAGACCAGATCAAGACCTTGCAAGTGCGGCACGAGCAATCGGCTGTCCATCTAGCCGACGGCTATTACCGTATTACGGGCGTCCCGCTGGCAGTGTTTACGTCGATTGGCCCCGGAGCAATGAATACGGTCATCGGCGTGGCCTCGTGTTATGTCGACAGCATCCCCGCACTGGTGCTGACCGGCAACAGCCACACACACATGGCCGGGCGAGGCGTGCTGCAAGAGATCGAGCGTCAATACGATGCCAACAGCCTGGCGGTATTTGAACCCATCACCAAGCGCGTCTGGCGACCCACCAGCGCCGAGCGGCTGCCACGCATCATGCAGCGCGCCTTTGCAGAAATGCTCACCGGACGCCGGGGGCCTGTCGTGGTAGACTTGCCTATGGATGTTCAATGTGACGGCGTCGAGGTTGAGACGGATTGGCCTGATCCCCACGCTTATCGCCCCACAGGTTCGGTGCAGCCCGATCCGGTACGCATCGCAGAAGCAGGCCAGTTGCTTGCGCAGGCCGAGCGACCCGTCATCGTGGCGGGCGGCGGGGTGATCGCCGCCGGTGCGGAGGATGAACTGCGCGCGCTGGCCGAACATCTCAATGCCCCCGTCGTCACGACCATGATGGGCAAGGGGGCGTTCCCAGAGGACCATCTCCTATCCGGCTTTCACGGAGGGACCAAGGGCACGACTTGTGGCAATGCGCTCACTTCCAACGCCGACGTGCTGCTGGCGGTGGGTATGCGCTTTGCCGACGAGTCTACCTCGTCCTACCGGCACGGCGTCACATATGCCATTCCACCCACTCGATTGATTCACCTCGACCTCGATCCTGCCGAAATCGGCAAGAATTATCCCGTTCAAGTGGGCATCGTTGCCGATGCGCGGGCAGGGTTAGCGGATTTGTTGGATTGGCTGCAGACTAACGGTCAGGGTACAGTTTCATCGCAATCCTATTTGGCAGAAATCAAACAATTGCGCGACGAGTGGCTGGCCCAGGTGCGAGAACTCGCCACTTCCGATCACACACCCGTCACCATCTCGCGCCTCGTGGCCGAGTTACGCGCTTTTCTAGACCGGGACGCCATCGTGCTCACTTCGTCGGGCAACACCCAAGCGCAGTGGTTCCAAGAAGCGATGGTCTACGAGCCTAAAACGAACCTGACGACCGGTGGTTTCAGCACGATGGGCTGGACGGTTCCCGCCGCGCTAGGCGCCAAACTGGCCGCGCCGGATCGCCAGGTAGTGGGCTTGCTGGGTGACGGTGATTTCCTAATGACGGCTCAAGAATTGGCTACTGCCGTGCAGTATAACCTGCCAGTGGTGTACGTCGTGGCCAATAATTCTGGTTGGATCGCCATCCGCGATTTACAGGCTGCCGTCTATGGAGAGGAACGCGCCGTCGGGGCCGAGTTTTTGCAGGACGCAACGCCCATATCGCCTGACTTGACGGCGCTGGCACACGCCTTTGGTTGTCACGCCGAGCGGGTGTCGGCTCCCAGCGAGGTGCAACCAGCACTAGAGCGCGCCTTTTCCGCTGGCTGCCCTGCCGTGATCGAGGTGATGGTCGAGCGTGCTTACCCGCTTTCCGGCAGCCCCGCCGTGGGATGGTGGGACGTGCCCGTACCGACGTATATGGCGCAAAAGCGTGCCCAGTATGAGCGCGAGAGATCGGAGGAACGATAATGTCTATCCGGGTTGGAATTGTCGGTTGTGGCCGTATATCGGATCTGCATGAACTGGGCTATCGTGAGCGCAAAGACGCCCATATCGCCGCCGTGTGTGATACCCGACGAGGTGCCGCTCGCAAAAAGGCCAAATCTTGGGGTGTAGACAAGGTGTACGTCGATTACGAAAAGCTCTTGTCCGATCCCGAAATTGATTTGGTGGAACTCTTGGTGCCCCATCACTTGCACGCAGAAATGACCGTCGCTGCGTGTGAGGCTGGCAAGCATGTCTCAGTTCAAAAACCGATGGCCCTTGACGTGGCCCAAGCCGATGAGATGATTGCCGCAGCGGAAAAAGCGGGCGTCATGCTGCGGGTGTACGAAAACTTTGTCTTTTACCCACCTCACGTGCGCGCCAAGCAAATGATCGACGCGGGCGAGATCGGTGAGCCGCAGATGATTCGTATGCACGTAGGCACCGGCAAGAGTGAGACCGAGTGGAAGGTCCCGCTGAGTGCCTGGCTGTGGCGGATCAACGATAAGAAATGCGGAGGCGGCCCGCTCATCTTTGACCACGGCTATCATCTCTTTTCTCTGGCCCACTATTTGATGGGCGACGTCGAGCGGGTTTGTGCCTGGATGGACACGAGTCCTGTAGGCGGTATAATCCCGAGACAGATGGCCGAGGTGGACGCCCCAGCGACCATCATGTTCCAATTCAAATCCCCGCGCCGTTATGGCGTGTTGGATTTTTCTCATACGCCCAACATGGTCATGGACTCGATCTATTATGCCGACGACGACCGGGTAGAGATCATTGGCGATAGGGGAATTCTGTTCATCAATCGTTGTACTGCGCGCACGGTGGATTTGCCCGAGTTAATGATGTTCCGTGATGGGAAAACCACGCCCATCGCCGTGGACCGCGTCGAGTGGCACGATAGCTTTATCGATTGCACCCGTCATTTGCTCGACGTGTTGCAGAACGGCGGGCAACCTATGCTCGATGGACCCACCGGCAAGGCAGTGCTTCAGTTCTCGTTGGCAGCGCACATCTCGGCCCAGACTGGACAACAAGTTCATCCCGATAAAGTGACAATGTCCCATTATCAGGGATTCCAAAAGTAATTCCGATCTAGGGCGAGGCAGCGAAGGTGAAAAAGCGTCGCAGGCGAGAAGAGCTACGCCTGGAACTCCGCCTAGCCTGTTCCTTGGGTTTACCAGCCTTGAGCCAGTGTAGATAAGCAATAG
>JAAEPW010000229.1 GCA_024232355.1 Chloroflexota bacterium
CCAGCGGCCGATTAGGTCGTCGTAGTTCGGATCCTCATTGGCGTTGCTATTGTCCACCATCCATAGTTGACCCAATTCGATGTAGCCGTACGGGGAAAGCAAATCTTTCCCGCAGAGCAGCGCAATCCCTTTGATGTCAACAGTATTGTTCAATCCCTCGACATCCATGTACCACTTTTCGGTCGTCGTGTTCCAATGGACGGTCAGCCTGTAGCTATTCCCGTCGAGGACTTTCGTCCCCTCGTAGTACGCGTTCTGCCGTAGGTTGATGGTGACAGTCACATTCCCCCCACTGCGTCTTTCGCCTTGTCAATCAGCCCGCCGTCGGTACCCGATGACGTCTCGATAATTTCCTTGACAACGACTGTTGCAAAATACGCGTCCCAGTTTTCCTCGACGTCGTACCATGGGGTGATGCTCTGTATAATCATAGATGGGTATGAGTTCTCATGCGTCGTTACTCCGACGATTTCATCATCATCGTATATCTGGAAGAGCCTATCTCTCTTGTCTCGATGGGTTTCGGCCAAGCTTGAGACGTCGCCTGTCATAGCGGCCGTCGCCCCGGCCTCGATCGAGTAGTCCGGATTCGCCAGACAGATGTCGAGGGAAAGCACAATAGGGAGGTGAACAGCTGCGTACGTGTGGGCGAAGCCCTCCTCGATCGGCTTCTCGGTCACAATCTTTTCCCGAGACCCTGAGAGGCCGGTCAGCGCGCTTACAAGCAGGTCACCTATGTAGACTTGCTCAATGAGGCCGAGCTCGCCATCTTTTACGGCGGCCGCTGCGTCTGCTACGTTGTTCGGTATCATTGCTCGCCGGCTCCGATGCCTTGGGTGGCGCGTTTAACGTCGTTTTTGAATTCGCGCTTGGCCATCCTTATCAGCTCAGTTGTGTTCGTTCCCGCCGGGGCGTTGATGGTCACGTTGTTGGTGATCGTGACTGGCTTGGACAGGTCGCCCGTGCGCCCGCCTGCTTCTGCCAACGCCTGTAGTTGATGGGTTCTGGCAGCCGCTTTCTGCTCTTCGTACAATTGCTTTTCAGCTCGAAGTGCACCAGCATTTTCCCTTTTTAATCTTTCGGTTCTTTCGAATGGATCCTCTTTACCGGTCCCGACGGTCGAAATCCAGCCGGTTATTGACTCCATGTTGAGCGCATCCGCATTCTCTAAACCGGGTCGCGCCTTGAGTAATGACACCATTCTCCCCTGTGTATCTTCCATACTTTGGCCTAGATTTTCGTCCATATATGGATTCGCTACGCGCTCACGACTTGAAAAAGAATTTGATACAGCGTCCTCGGATGCTCGCTTAGATTTAGCGCCCTTTTCGGCTGCCGGATCGAAAACAAGATCATTCAGCATCTCGGCAGCGGCAACCGCAGCGAGCAACGCCGCGACAACCGGGCCAAGCGCACCGAGCAACCCAGCTGTTCCCAGTGATGCCGTAAGTCCTCCCACGGCTGTTGGGGCCAGCCCAAGCGCGGTGGTGAGAACCTTCACGCTGGCTGTCATTCTGGAGATAACGCCGATGCCCGTGCCCAATATCAAAAACCACTTGGTCAGCTTTATGTAAAATTCAAGTGTCTCACCGTCCAGCTTCTCTAATTTTTTAAGCCACGGTTCGAAGCGTTTAATCAGCTTTGCGACAACAGGGAGCAACTTATCACCAATACGTATTGCAAACGCTTGTATTCTGCGTTTCGCCCTGTCGTATTCAAACCCTACTTTGTCGACCCCCTCAGCGATCTCTTTGTGAGCGACCATCATTTGGCCGGACTTATTCGTCATCTCGTCCAGCGCTTCGTTGAATTTATCGGCCCTCGTGTCGGCAAGTGCCAGCGCTAAAACAAGACCCTCTTTTCTACCGCCAAGTGCTTTCTGAAAATCCTTTGTCCCGTTGGTGACGCCTTGAATCTGGCGTAAAAATTTGACCGTCCCCATTTTGCCGATCATCTCGGCGGCGGTCCCAAAGCTCGTCCCCATTGCCTTGTTCGACGCCTTGACCGCGCGCTCCATACGCGGCGTCTCTTTGATGATCGCCGTGTATAGGGAGGACATTTGAGTAGCGACTTCGGAAACCGGACCAGTTACACCCGCCGCTGCCGCCATGGTGGCGAACATCTGCTCTTGACTGAGATTGATTTGTTTTGCGAGGGGGGCCACCTTGCCCATCGACGCGGCCATCTCAGCAAACGGCGCCTTGATCGCAAGCTTGTTCGCGACGAAAGCCATATCAGCAAGGTGCTCTGTCGCTTTCGCGGAGTTGTCCCCGTAGATTTCGGTCAGGGAGGCAATCAGACCCATGGTCTCGGATGTCGAGGCAAGACCGGCCTGTGATGCTTTCGCAATTACTCGTAAGCGGTCAACCGTGTCGGCGGTATCCCCCCAAGCCGAAATCCCATCATAAAGCCCTTGAGTGAGATCCGCCGTTGCGATCCCCGTCTCTGTTGACAGAGACAACATAGCGCTTTTGAGTTCATTGATCCGTTTTGTCTGACCGGGAATCAAGGTGGCAACCGTCGCCATCCCCTTGTTGAAATCGCGCGCGAATTTAAGAGATGCAACCGACGCGATACCGATCGCGATGCTTACTCTTTTGAGCCCCTTGCTGGCCATGGCGGCAAGTTTTTTGCGCGCCGCAACTGCGTTTGTTCCAATCTTCCGAACAGCCCGCGCCGCTTTCTCTGCACCCTTCTCCAGTTTCTTCGTGGACTTGACGGATCGCCGCTCGACGTGTGCCTTGAAAGTCTTCGATATCTTGATATTGGCTTTCTCGATATCGCGCTGGATCTCGTTTACCTTGACAAGCGCACGTTGCGCCTTCTGGGTATTGAATCCTAGCTCGTAGACTTTTTCAAAATCACTCATCAGGTGTCCATGGTTTCTGTGCTGGTGTCAGGCCGTTGGGGCCGGGTGGTGCGGTTATCGCGCTGGTCAGTTGCATGTATTCTTGTCGGTTCATGAAATCGACGATTGACCACGTCTCGACAGCATCGGGATCGACTCCCCACCATTTAGCTACGGTCATCAGCTCGAGGTCGGCGCTGGTTAACGAGTGCGCCGGCTCTTTGACTTTTTGGTCTTGGTAGTGGGGCTCAAATCGTCCTCGCCCTGGTCGTCTCCCAGGGCTTCGAAGAAAGGGGCCACGTCCTTCGGGTAGTTGGCGATCACAGCGTAGAGTAGGGCGGTGTAGAATTCCCGGGGGTCACCTTCCATGTATTCGCCGACACCGTTTTCGTCCGCCATGAAAACGTCGGTGTCGGTTTCGATTTTCGCGCCAGCCAGGAAGTCCTTTGCAAACGTTTCGATTTTCTCTTTGGGAAGATATTCCTCGACCAACTTGAGCAGCGGCTTGAGATTCGGGACGATGTCTTCGCCGGATGACACGTCACCCAAAAGCGTTTGGATATCCGAGAGCACCCCCAGAACAATCGGCGCGTATTCGTGGTAGTACAGCAATCCGTCCAATGCAGAGAGCAGATTAAAAGTATAGCCCCGCCGCTCCCCTGCTAGATTCTTTCCCTCAATTTTCTTGATTTTCACTGTGATAACCTCACTCCCTGATTGATTATCAATCGGTCAACTTCGAACGTGTAGACGGTGAATCCCGGCATCGCTTCGCGCCTGAATTCCGGGGTACCGATAGGACGGCACGCGGTGCCCAGAAAGAGCCCGGAGCCCCCCGTTGATACATCCGTCCCTGTGATAGGAAATGGTATCCCCGATAGGGCCATGACTTCGATCGCAGCACACGAGACCGTCCCGGCCATCAGAACAAATCCGATGACGCCGGCTTGGTTTTTGTTCGACACGAAAACGCTTTTCGATGTCAGCGATCCCACACGACGCACCTGTCGCGATGAATGCCGCGCGAATAGACTCTGAATACCCCGGATCGGGACCGGCGGGACGCCGTAGGTCACCTTCGTATTTTTGATATTATAGGGAAGGTAGTGGACGTCACCGCCGACAAGATTATTAATCTTGTTTATGAGATCCGATGCTCCCATTTAGACGGACTGCACCGCGTAGGACCCGCCGCG
>JAAEPW010000230.1 GCA_024232355.1 Chloroflexota bacterium
GAGACAGGGAGCAAGAAAGAAGACAGCAATGACCCGCGGATGCTCTGAACGTCACTGTGGATGAACTGGCGGATTCGATGGTCGGACAGCAGCCAGTGCCGTTGCCTGGCGTGGCGCAGCCGCAGGACCCGACACCGCCGCTCGCTGCCGATCTGATCGAGGATACTCAGATGGACATGGGTGTGACGGAGGCGGATCAGAACCAAGGCGACGTTTTGATGGGCGACGGCAGCGGAGCGCAAGCAGACGACTCGGAGACCGGGAAGGCCGAGTAGACCTAGCCGCCGAAGCCGTTTGGTTTTGTTACATTTTGGGGGTTGTACCCTTCATTGTGTTCTTACTGGCACGTGTACGAGTACTGCTGGGGCACGGGTAGGGACAACTCCTCGTTTGTGCAGAGTCCAATGCAGGTGGTTGCCCTCCGTGCTGGGGTTTGGCCCTCTCTTGTGCAACCATCCAGTGGTCAGCACTAGAAGGAGGGGGTAGTGCAAGGGCAGTTTTCTCGGTATATAACTCTCTAATTAAAAGCCTTGCCCGAATCCTGTGGTGCCGTAATGTTAAACCAGGTGCAGAGCCGTCTGAAGCTCTGCTTCTCTCATTACAGTATTCCCTATGCATAACACAGGGAGTGGCGGTCAACTTGGTCTGGTACGAAAAGATGCTCCAAAACCGATCATCATGTGATCAAACGTTGCTTTGTGATTGGCTACGA
>JAAEPW010000231.1 GCA_024232355.1 Chloroflexota bacterium
CTTGATGGTTGACCATTTGCTGTGGCCACTCATAATTCCACACTCCAAAAGTCACTATAACAATGTTGGCAGATGTTTGTTGGCGGGGCGTTTTCACGCCCCGCCAGCCCTATTTTACCAACAATATGATTTTTTCGCTAGTGGCCCAGCGGTGATCAAGCTCCCGCGGGCAACTCGGAGGTGCAGTGCGCGCAACGGGTCGCTTTGATGGCAACGCTCGACAGACAAAAGGGGCATTCCTTGGTCGTTGGCTCGGGGGCAGGCGCTGCTTCTTCTTCTCGCTTGAGCTTGTTGATATTGCGAACGACGAGAAAGATGACAAAAGCAACGATGATAAAGCTGATGATCGTGTCTACAAACACGCCATAGTTGATGGTGACAGCGCCCGCATCCCGAGCGGCTTGAAGGGAAGCATAAGGCGAGGCAATGTCTTTGCCTTCTTTTAGAAGGATGAACAAGTTGGAAAAATCAACGTCACCCAGCAGCAGGCCGATGGGAGGCATGATGACATCAGAGACCAGCGACTTGATGATGGCGCCAAAGGCCGAACCGATGATGATGCCAATGGCCATGTCCATCACGTTGCCTCGTGCGATAAACTCTTGGAATTCCTTGCGCATTTTTATTCTCCTTTTTGTCGGTCTAGTTCACCGGGGCGAACGCTCCCCCCGCTTGCTTTGCCTTATTGTAGACGCCGCCGGGCGCTTTGTCAAATCTCTGCTCGCCAAAGGTCTTTGCGTCAGCATCCCCGTGAAACCGAGCGAAAAAGTCCTTGGAGCAAAGCAGAGAGAGCTTGATCTCACACAGGATGTTCGACTATTTCTATGAGATCAAGGTTGGCGTCGTACAGACATTTCGCGTGATAAGAGGGCTGGTCCAGGTCGGTCACTCTTGGAAAGAAAATCCTGTCGGCCTGGGGTATGGGCAGATCATGCACCTCGGCCACGGGCCACCACTGAAACGTCCCTTCGCGCGGGTCGCCCGCGAGCCGGCCCATCACGCCGGTGGTCGCGTACAGGAAAAGCATCCACTGCCAGTCGGGCCGTGGCGACACCTCGGTGACCAGGCCGCGAAAATAAAGCTTGTGCGCCTGCAAGCCCGTCTCTTC
>JAAEPW010000232.1 GCA_024232355.1 Chloroflexota bacterium
CCAGGCGACTTTCCGCGGGTTTGGGGCGCACTGGTCGGAGTGCCCAACTCGGGTAAAAGTCGGCCAAAGCCCCGTCGGGCCTGACTGGGCGTGGCGTGGTGACTCTCTGGCGGCGAGGGTTTGTATCGTTCCCAAGGCCGCACGCTACGTCCAACGATGTCGCGGGCGACGTACAGATTCCAGTAGGCCAAGCCAACCACATTGCTCCACCGCTCGTCCTGTTCTACCGAACCCATCTCAGCTGCCTCGAAGAGTAACCTTTGCTTGAGGAAACGGAATAGGTGTTCTTCCGTCGACCGACGTAGATAGGCCTTGCGAGCCTCCTTCGCGGACAAGCGCCGGTGACCACTGACCATCAACCACATAGGGCGCTTGAAGACCAACTGCCCATGGGCATCGTAGGTGGCCACTCTGAGCAAGTCAAAGGGACAATGTGGCGCTTTCTGAAAATGCATATTCTTCCAAACTTGGATGACGATATGCCGTTCACAGCCCTTGGCGTCCTTCTCCGTGAATTCGTGCCGCTCATCGGGTTCGCTCCAAGTTTCCGGTTTATGTACTTTGAAAACATCTCCGTGGAGAGGCGGTCGCCCCATTTCACTGTATGGAGGTGCTTCGTGGTGTAGGTTGCGGTAGGCACGCAAGCGCGTCACTCCCGTCACATTGGGGAGTTGATACAGACCGGCGATGTACAGGGGAATTCCGTACTTGCTATCGGACACAATCACATGCCAGTGTTTTTGATAATATAAAACAGGGCCACCTGACAAAGTTTTGACAATCGAAAACAGGGCCACCTGAGCAATAATCTGGTATCATTGAGGATAAAACTCAAGATACCGGAGGAGGAGATGATCAAGGTGGACGAACGAGAA
>JAAEPW010000233.1 GCA_024232355.1 Chloroflexota bacterium
CCAATTATTTTGATTGGAAATATCCGACATTGTCCCAAAATCAAATTGCAGGCTGGGGTGGTGGACCAGGCTGCGCACGTCAGAGGCGCTGAGAATCGTGGGATAGAATTCAAAGTCATCGACACGGCCCACGGGGGATAGGTAGGCGTTCTCGGCCGTGTATGCGACGGAAGGCTGGTTGGTCTTGATGGCGCCGAGTTGGTCGCCGTTGATGTATGGGGTTATGGTAACTGTGCCATTGCTTTGTTTGTCCCAGGTGAACATCAAGTGCGTCAACCGGTTGTAGGGGATATCAATATCGAGCCAGGAGATAAACACATCCTGACTGCCCGTGTTGTAATCGACGGCAGGGAACAAACCTGATGAGTTGGGAGAATCAAACAACATGAAACGAATACCGTTGGAGAAAAATACCGTGCCTGCGCTCTCAAAGCCGGTTGGATAAATCCAGGCTCCCATCGTAAAGTCGTGAATTTGCAGAGCCTGGTCAGTCAGGAAAATCACGTCGCCTTCATCATCGTCCGTCACGCCGCCTGCAAAGTTCAGGTAACTGCCATTGGCGGTGGGACAGTCGTCGCCGGAGCAGGTGAAATCGTGGCCGGTCAACGAGTCGTCGGCAAAGGTGGTGCTGCCCACTTGTTCGTTGAGATGCAGCCAGGCCAGACGGCCCGTGCGCAAATCGTCGATGATGGCCCCGGCGCGAATGGTGAGGCTGGCCACCTCGCTGGCACTGATGTTAGAGTCGATGTCAACCGAACCATACATTGTGGTAGAGGCTAGTGGGGTCAGGATTTCCATCACCTCGGTGCTGACTGGGTTGTCGATGGGATATTCCGCCTGTAACAGCCCCTGGGCGTACTTGTTATTCAGTTGGTTTGTGACGGTGGCGGTGTAGACTACTGTTTGACCCGGTCGATAATAGTTGCCGGCGGGCAGCCCGGATTTGAGGGACAGTACGCTGAGCGCCGAGAGCACGTTGGGGTTGTAGCCATAGATGTATTCCAAGTTGTCGGTGATGCTGTCGTCGTCGCTGTCAAAGTCGGTGGGGTCCGCGTTGACCCAAGTGGTCAAGGGGGTTCCGTCAGACTCAAAGTCATAGACGATTTCCCAGCCGCCAGACCAGAGTTGTGGCGGGGTTTCATTCTCGTAGGGGTTGATGGAATTGAGGTCGGTGCGGAAGCTGCTTTTGTACGGGTAGGTGAGATTGCTGTGGAAAACTTCGCGCCCATCCACCAGCCCATCCCGGTCACTATCGGCCTTGTTCGGGTCGGTGTTGTAAAAGACTTCCCAATAGTCGGTCAGCCCATCGCGGTCGGTGTCGACGGCGTCGAGTTGGGAGCCAATTTCGTATTCGTACAAGTCCGAGAGGCCGTCCGAGTCTGTGTCGGGGTTGCCATCATTCGGGTCGTTGCCGCCTTTGGCTCTGCTGATGAGGCCATCGCCATCCGCATCCCACTGAGTAGGAAAGCTGTCATCCCAGGTCAGGCGATAGGTCACGCCTCTATCGTCCGAAGCCAGTTTCATAAAACCGGTCAAGGTATCTGGGAATATGTCAAAGACGAAACTGGTGCTCAAGTCGACGTGAACCGACTTTTTATAGTTCCGCAGGTAGCACACGGGTATGGGTGGAAATGTGGGAACAATCCAACATTCCTGGGCGTTCATGTTGAACGCTTCGGTGAGGTAGACGGGAACCTGTCGATTGATGCCGGCATACTCTAAAATAAAGTTGTTGGCGGGGTAAAAGACCTTGTAATAGCGTTTGCCGTCGGCAATATCGAATGTGGTTTCCTCTTCATATTCGTCAGGTCTATCCCAACTGACCTGGTTTTGTTTGACGGAAAAGTCATCGGGGCTGCTCTGGAAGCGGTATGCAAAGGTACTATCGTTCAGATTATCGTCACTCAATTGATACCAGTAGGTATAGCCTAGCACGTTTGGTTCATTGAGGTAGAGGTTGGTGGTGATAACGCCGTGAACGTTCAGACCGTTATTTGTCACCACGCCGACCCCAGGGTTGGTCAGGGTTGGGTCTCGCAAGGCCGCGTCGAGACGGTTGTCCTTTTGTAAATCGACCAGGGGTGTTTGGTCAAAGATGAGGTAGGTTATCGCTTTGGCGGCTGCCTTGACGATGCCCGCACAAACCCAGGTATCCACCGTCTTGTCAATATTCTTTTCCCCGTTGGCAGCTTCGATACTGGCGCAGATAACGCCAATGAGGGCATCAATCATGTTCAGTATGCCCAAAATCAGCGCACCCACCGGATTTGAACCCAGGACGAACATGATGATAGCCACAATAATCTCTGCAAGTGCGGCGGCCAACGCAGCGGTAAAGTCCAGGTCCGTAACCTCGAAACTACCGCTTACCAGGCCGAATATGACCGGGGTAATTGCCAGTGTAACTTTATAAGCGAGTGAAAGCACAGAATAGGCGCTAAAGCCTTTGTTGAGTTTGACCAGGGATTTTAACGCGAACTCTTTGATTTCCATTACTTTGAGAACGTAATAACGAAGGTTCTTGAGCGCATAGAGTGCTTTCCCAAGCATGCCAACAATGGTCAGGTTTTGCGCAGAATTCAATCCATAGCCCAACTTTTGGATTGATTCTATCGAGGTCGTCACAGTAGACCCCAAAAGGGTATTGGCCAAAGGCGTGACTAGTTCAAAACCGCTGGTATCAAAGGTATAGGTCTTGTAATAGTCGTACAATTCTCTAAAAGCGGTGTTATAGTTGGTGACGATGCCCTGGTCGGCATCGTCGATGGCTTGTAAAACCGCAGCGGAAGAGTCGGCCAACACACGCCAGGTACTCAACAAGTCGTCGCCGTTCACAGAGGTCACAGACAAATCGAGCCGGTTGTAAAAAGCCCGGATGCCGTTCAGCATGATTTGCGCCACGGTGATTGCGGGGTTCTGGGTATAGGTGACAGATTGCAGCGCCGTGGTTGTCCCTCTATCTCCGGCTACCACAACCGGCAAACTCGCTCCATTGTAAATGCTCATGTAATAGCTGAGCGCGAGTTGGACAGCGCCCGTGCGGAGCGCGGCATAATCGCTGACGGATTCGTAATTGACCATGCTGTTGAGCACGCCATTGCTAAAAACGCCCGCGAGATTTTGCCCCAGGGACTGGATATAGGTGGCATAATCGGCTGCCGCCCACTCGTCTGTGGCGGCATCATAGCTAAAAGGCGCCCAGCGCAGGATGGCGGTTGTGTCCGTATCCGTTGCAAGGGGAAAAGCAAATCCCAAATCGTTCCCCGCATCCCCGGTCGATACATCCGCCAGTCCCAAACTGCGATAGGTCTCTTCGGCGGCATAGAGCAAGGTGGCGCTATCGCCATCCACGGCGGAAGGATACGTGGTGGATAGAACATGCCCATTGTGGATTGTCGCGACGTCGCCCAGGCTGGTCTGGCTCTCCAACGCTAGTTCGGTGATAGCAAGGGCGTCCGTGATTCCCCAGTTGGTGTAGACGGCGTCAATGTCAAAGACGTCAAAACGCTCGCTACTGTACGATTGCCCTTGTAGCCAGGTCTGTTGCAGGGTGTTTGCCAGGTGCCACAAATTGCTTTCATAGGCCAGGCTGGTGTCGGTTTCGGCAATGATGGCCAAGTCGATGCCGTGGTCTTCGCGCACAGACATCCCGGTGATGTAAAAATCGTCGTAATAGGTTTGAATGACGGTCTGGCTGGTGTACCAGACATCTTTGCCGCCATAACTGTCCATAGCGCACCACGATTCATAAGCGTCATCGTCGTCGCGGTTTATCGTTTGCCCCTCGTAGGTGAATTCCTCCGGCATCGTTTCATACCGGGTGTCACAGGTATCGACCAGCGCATTAATCATCCAAACCAGCTTGGCTTGATGCTTTCCGCCCCAGTTCGCAACCTCTGGCTGATAGAGCATGCGGCCGGTCAGTGCCACCGGGCTGTCGCCCACGCTGTCTTTGAGGTTAATCAAAGGCACATACACCCACAGAGTGTCGCCTGCTTGCGCATCGTAATTGACCGAAATACCGTACTCGGCCAGGGTTTGGGTGTCCAACCAATCAATATTGTAATAGCCGGTGATTGCGTCCGTGTTGGTGATGGCGCTCTTGATGGGCAATCCGCCGGTGGGGTTGCCAGAGTCGTAGGGGATTTGAATTTCTAGCAGAGGATTGACCTGCAAATCGCCGTGGTCAGCCGTGGCGCTGTTCTGGTACGTATCAAAATCAAAATCGAAAAAGGTCTTGGCGGTGGTGCTGCCGCCCTGGCGTCGAACCTGGCCCTGCGTATCGCCGTTGGGCCAATCGAGGACGTTGCCCGTGTACCAGAGATGTTCGCTGTTGGTCGGGCGGAGTTCGAAATCGACAAAAACGAGGTTGCCGGGGTCGATATTGGCGATGTCATAGCTAAATTGCTCATCGTTCAAACCGGTATCGGGGTCGCCAACGAGCATGTCGGGGGAGACGTCGCGCGTGTCGGGGACGCCATCGCCGTCATTGTCAAAGTCAAAGACGTCGGGGGTTCCATCATCATCCGTATCGCTGCATTGAGCGTTGGCCGCCGGTGGTGTGCCGGTCGTGGAAACCAATTCAGGGCATTCCATGTGGTCGAGCAAACCATCGCCGTTGCTGTCTGGGTTGCGCGGGTCCAGGTACCAACGCTCCCCAGTCTTTTCAAGTATAAAGCCGGCCACTTCTATACCATCGAGTATAAAGTCGTCGTCGGTGTCGGCGTCATCGACCCAGGTGCCGGTTTCATACATTTCGATGTTATCGCTCAGGCCGTCACAGTCGGCGTCAGAGTCGCAGCCACTCGCGGTGGGACTGGTTTGGGGGGCGCGGGTGTAGAAATCCAGAGGTTGCTCTCCCCGGGGGAGGGAATCCGCTGCAACGGCTCGGTCTGTGCTGCGGTCAAAGCTCGGTCTCTGGTGCGGGTCAAAGCTGCGGCCCGAAATATCGGCTTGCAGTTGTTCCTGGTGCTCTTGTTGAGCGGCTTGCTGCTCGTGCTCGGCTTGTTCGGCCCGTTGGCGCTCGTAAAAGGCATAGACCTGATTCGATTGCATCAAGGGCGTGACGAGCATGGAAAAGATCACCGTCAGAGAGATAGCGGCGTAGAGTTGCGGGGAACGGCGGTAGGTGATGAGCAAGGCCACCAACCCGAGGACGAGCAATCTCAGACCCAGGTTAAAGGCGAATTGCTGTACGTTCGCGGGGGCCAAAAAACTGGAATTGGGGAACAGGGATTGGGGATCAGTAAATAAGGCAGTAGGATTTTCCCGCAGTCGGGCCAGGGCAACCGCGCCATGGTTGCTGGTCGTCAGCCCTTGTTCCCACCCGGAAAAGTCGGTGGTGATGTCGGCGCTGACCCAGTTCAGCGCGCCCGGTTCCGCCGGGAACTCGAGGCGGATAATCTGGCGTATAGGCAGGTTGGTCTCCGCATCGACCCAGATTTCGCCGTGGCCTTGCATATTCAAGTATGCATCATTCAGCCCCAGTTCCATACCCGAGGGCAGTTCGCCCGTGCGGCTCAGGTATTCCTCCGTCTGGTCACGCATAAAGCGGGCATACTTGGGGCCATTCAAGTCAAACGTATAAACAGAGTACGCGCCACGCAATACGGAATACGGATTAGCCAGCGCAGTGTCCAGATCCGGCGCACCGCTCCCCGCATCCTGCACCCTGTCTCCTGCCTCCTGAATATTTTCCGCCGCGTTCAGGTAACCCAGCGGGTCGCCGCCAGGGGCAAAAAAGTCGCTCTGGTTCTCCACCAGCGTCCACTCATCCTGCGCGTTCAGACGGCCAAAGCTGACACCGTCCACCACCTTGAGTTCGATGGTCCC
>JAAEPW010000234.1 GCA_024232355.1 Chloroflexota bacterium
GAGGTACATAATGTTGAAAGCCAAGATCAATGAATTTGTAGAGAATATGTATTGGGAAGTCAAGGACTTGTTTCTCCGACCTATCAGCGGTCTAGGGAGGTGGCTAATGGACTACGGCCCGGTATTCAATTACCGGGTGGGAGAGAAATGTCTTGGCTGTGATTCTTTCTTAATCGAGACAGAAGGAGAGTTTGGAGAAGAGGCTATATGCCCCCATTGTGGAGCGTGTGGCACATACCCGGCGTGGGCTTCGGGTATCCGGCTTGCCTTCGCAGAAAAGGTTAATGCCCTTTTCTGGGCGTTCGCATAATCCCAACTAGAGAGAGGGAGCATATAGCTCCCTCTCTTTTTTTTGAATGACCTGCATAGGGTAGGTCAACTATAGTAACACGCACTTAGGAGGTGCAAAATGTCAGCAGGTTTCGTGAGTCTTCACAGAGGTGAGCAGGATCAGGCAGCTAGGGCATCGGTAGCACTAACCATTCGCCGGTTGGAGCGTGAGGTTGGTGCTCTCACCGAGGACACCATCGAGGGCGTGGGCGAGTATACCCACCACGTCATTGGTGGCACGTTCGCATTCCCGGCCAGCAGTGTGGGCCGGTGGCAAGGATATGCCAATGCGGTAGCTCGTTCAGATGAGCGGATCAGCAACCGCAAGTGGGACGGCTATTCGAGTGCCGTCCGTGCCGCTGCCCTTCAGGTGGCTGACATGGTGCGCCACGAGATGGGCACCGCTGGTGGATTCCCCACCAACGACTAGCAGAGATGGGAGAGGCTTGACGGCCTCTCCCTCTCTTTTTTCACACAAGATTCTATCTGGCACAAATGTGCCAGATAGCGTGGCTCAGTTTACCTCAAGACACCGGGCCACCACAGTTGTAAAATACACAGGAGGTGTATTGTGACGAGACCTAAAGTGTCAGAGTTGTTCGGATGCCAACGCCTGGGCGAAGGTCGCTTTGCCTATGCCTTCGAGTGGCAAGGCCAATGTGTCAAGCTGTATCGGCCCAAGGCTTACGAGGGTGGCGACTACAGTGATCCCGAGCGTACCGTCCAGGCTGTCTTGGATGGAGTGCAGCGGTGCCAGGAGGCTGACATCCCTGTGCTACCAGTGCTGGACTACTGGCAAGAGGGAGATAGTTGGCTGGTCATTCAGCCACTCGCTGAGTACATATCACCTGAAATGTGGTACGACCTTCACGAGATAGGCCGTGACTTGGCGATGCGTGCTTACGTTGCAGGTGTGGCCGATGTCCTCCCCTCCAATGTTATGTGGGCAGGGGATAACCTGGTGGTAGTGGACACTGGGGAAGTATTCGACGAGGACGAGGACGGATACTACTGGACTTGTCTCGATGATGGATGGCGCCCAAGGTGGGAAGTGGCTTAGTGCCACTTCCCTTTTTTTGACTGGCAACAACTGAGATTGTCAGCATAAAACAGGAGGTATTAAATGTCTTTGTTGGATTTTGTGAAGGAAAGGCCGAGCAGTATTGAGTCCTTGAGGGTTGAGACTGATTTTGTTACTGACGAGGAAGGGATCACAGCCATAACCTTTGGTTGTGATTGCTGCTCTAATCGAGTCAAGTTGGAGGGCGATGAGGAACTGCTCAAGCAGATTCTCCTCGTTATGGAGCAACGTGCCCGGCGCCAACTCGACCTGGCCGAGCGGGTTATTCACACCCTCGACGGCAAGGGCAATGATGCGGCAATGGAGGAACTGCGTCACTAGAGGATGGGGGCTTATGCCCCCTCCTCTTTTTTCTGATAGGGCTGCGGAATACCGCTATAAAGTTCACGGCCTACTTTGGAGGTGTTATGTCACACAAGTTCAATTTTCACATTCTGTTCGACGGTGGTAGCCGGGGGAATGGAACCGCTAACCAGGAGGGCTGGATATTTACCCCAAAAGTTGCACCAGTAGGTATTGTGAAAAATTGACCTCCTCTGGCAAGTGTGAGATCATAGAAATAGCACAGAGGAGGCAATATGACAAAGCGATACTCAGCAAAGTTGAATTTCCAAGTTGTTACCGAATTGTTTAGTTATGCCAAAACTCCAGTGCAAGTAGCGAAAGAATATGGTTTACATCCGAATTCGATCAATGCC
>JAAEPW010000235.1 GCA_024232355.1 Chloroflexota bacterium
ACCATCGAGCCAAGGGGCAACTGAAACTCGACATACTCGGCGTCCCAACTAAAAACGACCCCCCCCGAACGTCTGGAATCGACGCGGAATAAGGTCCCCCGGCGGATTGGCCGGGGCGTGAGCAGTTCTATGTGCGCCACTTGCTCATCCCACTCGGGCCGGCTGGCGAGGTCGTGACAAAAGCGAAAGACTTCGGCCCGGGCGGCCGCAATGTCAATGGACTCTTCGATACGGGGCATGTTTCTCTCCTGGTGTTGAGTTAAAGGGTTACGCGTATTGTTGGCTATTTTACTACAAACCGCGTTTCCTCGCCAGCCCACTGACGTGGGCCCGCCCACCGACGTGGGCCCGCCCACTGACGTGGATGTTGCCGAGACGGCTCACACTCCCGAATTCTTGAGGATAAGAGTCAAATCGACATAGCTACATCCCCCGTCATCTCAATCGGCTGCCACTGCCAGCCTTCCCCTTGCTTGACCACGTAACCCAGGCTGGGGAAGGGAGGAAAGTGTTGGCCCATCACCAGGATCTTTTCCTCTGCCGCCAGATCGAAGATGCGGCGTTTGCTGGCAGCAGCTTGCTCGGGGATGATGTCGTAGATGGGGGTCCAAGCCGGGTACTCCAGGTGCAGGGGATAAAGCACCGTATCGCTGATGTACAGTAGTTGCTCGTGGCCGGAGGAAACGGACACCACCATATGGCCTGGCGTATGGCCGGGCGCCGCTATCACGCTGATGCCGGGCAAAATCTCGGACTCCTGGTCAAGCAGAGTCAACCGGTCTTGAATAGGTGCCAGATTTTGGCGGGCTGCGGTGACAAAGTACTCGGGCGTTTTAGTGAAGGCGATCTCTGAGAACCAGAAATCCCACTCGCCTTGCCAGATATAGTAGTGTGCATTGGCGTAAACGGGCCTACCCTCGCCGTCGAGGGCACCCTCGCCGTCGAGGGCACCCTCGCCGTCGAGGGCACCCTCGCCGTCGAGGGCGCCGCCAATATGGTCCGGATGGGCGTGCGTAATAAAAACCGTGTCAATGTCCGCCGGGTCGATGCCTGCTGCCCGCATATTTTGGAGCAACTTGCCTGTGCGCGGCCCCAGATTGCCGGCCCCCATATCTACCAGCACCCGCTGCTGGCCGGTATTGACGTACAAATAGGTGTATGGGGTGGTGATATAATCTATGGGCAAGTTGCGTTGTTGCAGGACTTCTTCAACTTGCTCTTTGGGTACCTTGGCAAAAAAGTTCTGGAGCGGATAATCCATAGTGCCATCGCTGAGGGAAACACATTCAAAATTTCCCAACTTGAAACGATAACTGTCGGTGTTCATAGTTTTACTCCTCGTATAATTAATCAGTTGAGAAGAGATATCTTTGCTACGAGGTCAATTCTCGTTTGCGCTTCTCTTGCGCAACCCGTTGCCAATAAATATAAGCCATACCCGGGCCAATGATGAGTAATGTAATCAGGTTGGGTAGCAAAGCCAACTCTAAATCGCTAAAGAGCATCCCCAAAAGTACACTGAGGCCATTTAAGGTGTTCCATACCGCCAGGTAAAGGGTGACAAGGCGCACTTCGCTCCACTTGCCGGATCGCAGCGAGAACCACGCCACCACGGCTGAGCCTATCAAAAAACCGCCGATGCCACGAATGGGATCGGGGTCCACTTGTTCGACCCCTTGCGCTGTCTCGAATTGAACAGGGAAAAAATACAGCCCTAGCCCAAAGATAGTCCATATAATGGCAGCAAAGTACAAAAGCCCACGATGAAATTTGGTAATGTTGTCATCCATTTCAAATACTCCTCGTATTATATGTATGTTAGATGGCGCCAGCCCCCTGTTGAGTTGACATAAATGCTTGAGTAGTTACCTACAAAGTACCTTTTATCACAATCGGCAGATAGAGGGGATCGGTGGGGGCTGCGCCCATCACCGTCGCCGTGAACACGGCCGAGAATTCCGACGTCCCTCTGTCATCTGTGGCTGTGGTTGTCAAGTAGGGCTGGTTGAGGTAGCCAACCACGACCGTGAAATCGCCGCCAGTACCGGCGGCGGCGCTGCCCACGTAGGTTTCCCCCTCGCCGTCGGCATCGCTGTTCTCAAACACTTCGACCGTACAGTTGGGACAGGCCGTACCGCTGATGTTGACCGAGCCCAGGCTGGTGTCAACGATGGCCGGTGCGGGGATGTTTCCATTGGCCCCATCCCTTAAATCAATACCCATCTGGTTAGCAAAGATGCTGTTTTGGGTGATGGTATTGCCGGTTTTGCCGTCCTCCACCTCCACCCCGTCCCGGCCACTGTAGGCGATAACATTGTCCGGCCCGACGATGTTGTGCCGAGCGTCGATGTAGACCCCGTGGCGGGAGTTGCCCAGGTCGCCAGTACCATTGACATCGGCGCCGATGACGTTGCCGGAGATGGTATTGTAGTCTACGCCACTACCCGCTATAGCCACACCATCCACGCCGTTGCCCGAGATGACGTTTCGTTCATCGGGTGCGTCGCCGCCGATGACGTTGTGTTGAGCGCCGTCGCTGATCGATACCCCGCTCCAGGTGTTGCCCAGCTTAGCCGTGCCGCTCCAATTGGTACCGATGTGGTTGCCTGACACCGTATTGTTTGCCGTGTCGCTTCCCTCGATGACAATGCCATGCTCGTCATTGCCGGAGATGACGTTCCCCTCACCAGCTGTGTTACCGCCAACAATGTTGTTCTGCGCGCCGTCGCTAATAAGGACTCCCGCTCCGTCGTTCTCAAGACTGGCCGTGCCGCTTGAATTGACGCCGATGTAGTTGCCTGAGACCGTATTGTTCATGGTGCCGCTGCCGTAGATATAGACGCCACTCAAGTTGTTGCCGGAGATGACGTTCCGTTCGCCGGCCGTGTCGCCGCCGATGGTATTGTTATGAGCGCCAAAGCCGATGACGACCCCTCCATCATCGTTGCCCATATCGGCCGTGCCGTTGGCAGCGAGGCCAATGTAGTTGCCTGACACCGTATTGTTCATGGGGCTGTTACTAATGAAGACCCCGTAGTGGGCGTTGCCTGAGATGATATTCCGTTCGTCCGGGGTGTTGCCGCCGATGGTGTTGTTCTGAGCGTCAGAAAAGATGTGAACTCCGTTCCATCTGTTGCCCAGCGTAGCCGTGCCGCTCCAATTGGTGCCGATGTAGTTGCCCGAAACAGTGTTGCCGCTGCCGCTGATTATGACGCCAGTCTCATAATTGCCGGATATGACGTTCCGTTCGCCGGCCGTGTCGCCGCCGACGGTGTTGTTCTGAGCTTTGGTGATGAAAACTCCACACTCGCTGTTGCCCAGATCGGCAGTACCGTTGGCAGCGAGGCCAATGTAGTTGCCGGAGACGGTGTTGCCCGTTGTGCTGAGTCCCTTAATGAGGACGCCAGTCTCATAATTGCCGGAGATGACGTTCCGTTCGCCGGCCGTGTCGCCGCCGACGGTGTTGTTCTGAGCACCATCGCGGATGTAGACCCCGTCCCCGTAGTTGCCCAGATCGGCTGTGCCGTTAATATTGGTACCGATATAGTTACCCGAAATAGTATTATTTGTTGTGTCGCTATCCCAGATGTGGACCCCGTCACCGTCATTGTCCGAGATGACATTCCGTTCGGCGGGCGTGTCGCCGCCAACGGTGTTGTTCTGAGCGCCATCTCTGATGATAACTCCATTGGAATTGCTTCGAACATAGTTACCCGAGATAATGTTGTTCGTCGCATCGCCACCCTGAATGCGGATGCCACTCGATGAAAAGCTCGATGAAAAGTTATAAATTACCAACCCCTTGATCTCGTTGCTTGCCGAATCAATGGTAAATCCATTAGCCCCAGTACCGGCCGTGTCCCCGAAAATCTGGATCATGATGGCGGCCGGCGTCGTGTCCGTGGCCGGCTGGGCCCCGGGTTGGCTGTAGCCGTTAATGGTGGTTCCATCGCCGGTCAGCGTTGGCAGGGGCGTCAGCGGTAAGATAGAACACAGCGAAAACGTGCAGTTGTTGCCGGGTATCGGAAGGATGCTGAAGGTGATGGTATCGGGGCCGGGGTTGTTGTTAGCGTTAATAATGGCCTGGCGTAGCGAACCGCCCCCGCTATCGTTGGTATTGACCACCGCATAATTAGCGGCATGGGCGATGTGGCCGCTTGGTTGAAAGGTCATCAGCAGGAGCAGCCCTAAAGCCAGCAGACTCATAAAAATCTTTTGTCGTTTCATTGTTTACCCCGCATACCCCCAAAAATTTGTACCGGTGCAATTAGCGACCAGAACCTTCCCGGAAGTTACCCAAATGACCTCAAATGGGCCGGAAACTTGTTATTGGACCGATACTCTGAGTTACAGATGATTTTAACTTCCGGGAAGGTAACTTAATTCCGGTCGAAAAATTTCGACGCTATCCTAAAATAACCGGCTTCAGGCTGAGCCAAGCACGCTTTTGGCATAATCATTGACGGAAGTGAGTTGCACCGGGAACGCTTTTAGCGTTTCTTGCATATCAACAGGGTCTCCCTGCGCGTAACGGCGCATCAGACCAGAAAAGGACTGCTGCATAGGATCCGTGGCCGCTTTCTGCTGTTTCGCCAGGGCCTCCTCCTCCACCTCGAATGTCCGTCCACTTATCTCCTCAAAGGTCTGTACGACCTGCAAGGAGTTAAGGGCTCCCGGGCCGCCCAACTCAAGTGTAGCGTTCCGCGCCGCCGGACTATCCAGGCTCTCCACAGCGAACTGGGCCACATCTGGCAAAGAAATCAAACTGATCGGATTCTCACCAGTCCCATAGAGCTGCGCTTTGGCATTGGCCGCATCAAAACC
>JAAEPW010000236.1 GCA_024232355.1 Chloroflexota bacterium
ATGGTGAGTGATTTGACCATTGATAATGATGAATTGTCCCACTGGGAGCCAAATGACAGCGATTTCGCCTTGCCAAGCGAGCAGGGAAGTTCATTTTTAGCGAGCTACGCACCACACAAGTGCCATAATGAGAATTGCTGTTTGAAAAAGTGGCTGAGGCAATATAGATGGATAGGAGTGATCTGTCTACTGATTGCCTTTCTGACTTTGTGGCTTTTGAGTATTGATGGATAAAAGTCAGGTTGAGTCTGCACACGGGTATGCTCAGCGGTTCCGTCCTTCCTAAAAAGTGGGTGAGACTACCCGATCGCTGCTCGAAATCGGCAGCCACACGCACTTTCAAGGCCAAGTGCTTCACTGAGAACCATCACCCGGGGAAGGTGTTGCCGGAACTGTCTGGCAGACTGGCCAACCCTTAATTATCAATGATTATGATCATTGGGCCGAGCGTATCGATGGGTTTGACATGGATACAATCTGTTCGGTTATTGGAGTCCCACTGTTGTCGGACGGCAAAGTAATTGGGGTGCTGGGTTTGGCGCATGATGTGCAATCGAACAAAACTTTTGGAGAACAAGATAGTGAATATCTTGGCCAATTTGCCCAGCTAGCAACCCTGGCAATTCAAAACGCCAGTCTTTTAGCTGCGGCTCAACAAGAACTGGTCTGGCGCAAACGGGCGGAAGAAGAACGGGAGACCCTGATCCGGGAACTGGAAATCAAGAATGCTGAACTGGAGCGCTTTACCTATACCGTCTCTCACGACCTGAAAAGTCCCCTCATCACCATCAATGGCTTCCTGAGTTTGCTGGAGCAAGACGCGGTGGCAGGAAATGTTGAACGAGTCAAGGTTGATGTGTCACGCATCTCGGACGCCACTGACAAAATGCAGCAATTGTTGGAAGAATTGTTGGAACTCTCCCGCATCGGTCGCCTGATCAATCCGCCGGTGGATGTGGAATTGGGCGAACTGGCACGCGAGGCGGTAGAGATGGTGGCTGGACGGCTGGCCGAGCGGGACGCGCGCATGATCATCGCACCCGATCTGCCCGTGGTGTATGGAGATTATTCACGATTGCGGGAGGTGTTGGAGAACTTGATAGACAACGCGGTCAAGTTTATGGGAGACCAACCCGACCCTCTCGTGGAAATTGGTGCTCGGCGCGAGGATCAAGAAATCGTCGTCCATGTTCGAGACAATGGCACCGGTATTGATCCACGCTATCACGACAAGGTCTTTGAGCTGTTTGAAAAACTGGATCAAAAGAGCAAAGGAACGGGCGTGGGGCGTTCGTCGTCAAGCGCATCATCGAGGTCCACGGCGGGCGCATCTGGGTCAAATCTGAGGGCATTGGACATGGCAGCACATTCTGCTTTACTTTGCCAGGACGCGAGGTGTGAGACATGACTGGTACGCAATACCTATTACAACAAAGGAGAGGTATAATGAAAGGAGAACCCTTGACCATCTTGTTGGTGGAAGACAATCCCGATCATGTCGAGTTGATCGTGCGCAGCTTTCAGGATCACCGGGTGGCCAACCAAATCCATCACGTTGCTGATGGCGAGGCGGCGCTGGATTATCTGTTCCGGCGGGGCGAGTATGCCAGCTCAGAGAGCAGCCCTCGACCACACGTCATCCTGCTCGACATGCGGCTGCCCAAGATTGATGGTCTGGGAGTGTTGCAAGAGATCAAGACAGACGAAGAACTGCGGCGGATTCCGGTGGTCGTTCTCACCACCTCGGAGGCGGAGAGCGATCTGGCTCAAGTCTACGAACACCACGCCAACAGTTACTTGGTCAAGCCGGTGGACTTTGGCAAGTTTGCCCAACTGATGGATGATCTGGGCTTTTATTGGTTGGGCTGGAATCGTCAGCCGTAGACAAGTCGAACTCTTTATTTCCCTATTCGTTGTAGTATTTTGTGGAGACACCAATGACCGAGTCAAGCATACACATTTTATTGGTCGAAGATGAGCAAGCCCACGCCGAGTTGGTGCGACGCGCCTTTGATCGCCACACTGGACGTTTCTGCCTGACGGTAGCGGACACTCTGGAGCAAGCACGAGCATACCTAGCCGAGTCTGTGCCGAACTTGGTGATTACCGATTTGCTCTTGCCCGACGGGCGGGGGACAGACCTCTTGCCAGCCGAGAGCAAAGAATGCCAGTTTCCCTTGGTAGTGATGACCAGCCACGGGGACGAGCAGGTAGCGGTGGAGGCGATGAAAGCGGGAGCGTTGGACTATATTGTCAAGTCCGTGGACACTCTGGCCGATATGCCGCGCATTGCTGAGCGCGCTCTGCGCGAGTGGGGCTATATCGTGGATCGCAAGCGGGCAGAGGAGGAAGCAACCCACAGTCAGCGCTTGCTGTTGGCCCTCAGTCAGGCAGCCCAGGCTGTACAGCGCGCTCGCACCCCTGAGACGGTGTACAGTGCCATCGGCGAGCAGGTGGCCAAGTTGGGCTTGGATGCCACGGTCTTGACCCTGAGCGAGGATCAGACGCATTTGATCCTTGCCCACCTCACCCTCAAATCGGACCTGGTGTGGGCGGCCGAAAAACTGACGGGCCTATCGGCGCAAGGGTATCGCTTCCCCTTGACGCTGGGCAGCTTTTTCCAACGCATCATCACCGGAAGAAAGACGACGTTTGACTATGTCGACGCCGCCTGCATTGCCGAGGCCCTGCCCCGGCCAGTGCGCCCGCTGGCCGACCGGCTGGTGGATCTGTTAGGCTGGCAACAAGGGATCATTGCCCCACTGACCATCGACGGCGAGGTATATGGCTTGCTGGTTGTCATCGGCATCGGCCTGACCGAGTCTGATGTGCCTGCCATCACGGCCTTTGCCAACCAGGCAGCTATCGCGATCGAGAATGCCCGGCTGTACAAAGAGACACAACAACTGGCTGCCTTTAACGAAAGCATCATTCAGAGTATGACCGAAGGCATCATCATAGACGACACCGACGGGGTCCTCACCTTTGTCAACCCCGCTGCGGCAGAGATGCTGGGTTACACGCCCAACGAGCTGGTGGGTTTGCACGGGACAGTCATCGTCCCGCCAGACCAACGGTCCATCGTCCAGGCGGCCGACGAACGGCGTATGCGTGGTGAGGCCGACCGGTACGAACTGGAACTGATGCGCAAGGATGGTCAGCGGATTTTTGTTCTGGTGAGCGGCACTCCCCGTTTCGACACGGAAGGCCATTTCACCGGGACGATGCCCGTCCTTACCAACATCACCGAGCGCAAACATGTGGAGGATGCGTTGCAAGAGAGCGAGGCTCGCTATCGCAATATATTTCAAACTGCTGGCGTATCGATTTGGGAAGAGGATTTTTCCGAGACCAAAGCAGCTATTGATGATTTGAAAATCCAGGGGGTCAGGGATTTTCGTCAATACTTGAACGATCATCCAGAATTTGTGGCTCAAGCCGCACAAATGATCCGAGTTCGAGATGTGAATCAAACCACGATCAAGATATTGGGAGCTCGGAACAAAGAGGAACTATTGGGCTCACTGGACAAAGTTTTCGTACCAGAGACGTTGCAGATACTTGGAGAAGAACTTGTTGCCATTGCGGAAGGACAGACCTATTTTGAGGGCGAGACCATTAACCAGACTTTGCAGGGCGAACGTCGAAATGTCATGTTGACGATGGCTATCCCAGCGCAGGCAGAAAAGTTCGAGAGCGTTCTGGTAAGTATGATGGACATCACCGAACGCAAGCGCACGGAGGAGGCGCTGCGGGAAAATGAAAAACTATTGCGCAAGATGGCCGAAAACTATCCCAATTCTTATATCTCGATCATTGAAAAAAATTATACAGTTAGCTTTGCATCCGGACAGGAATTCAACAAACAGAATATTGATCCAGAACAGTTTGTAGGGCTAACCATAGAGCAAGTTTTTGGTGATCAAGCAGCCATCGTCCGTCAGCATTATGAAAAGACCTTTGAAGGAAAAGAACGCTCTTTCGAACTCTTTATCAATAATCAATATCGACTATACCGGACGGTACCTTTGCTTTCTGACGACGGCTCCATTTCTCGCATTCTGGTGTTGGCTGAAAACATCACCGAGCGGGTGCGGGCCGAGGCTGAACGTGAGCAGTTGCTGATGCAGGTTCAGAATCAGGCTCGCATGATGCAGGGGATTATGAACACGGTGCCGGAAGGGGTACTCTTGCTGGAGGCGAATGGGTGCATTGCTATGGCCAACCCGGCGTCGGGACAAGCCTTGGCAGTTCTTGTGGGTCGCGATGATATTTCTACCCATAAACCACTTACCCGCCTGGGTGATCATCTGCTAGCGGAACTGCTGATCTCGCTGCCCAAGGGGCGGTGGCATGAGGTCAAGGCCAATGATCGGATTTTTGAGATCATCGGCCGCCCGATGGAGCCAACCGCAGACGGTCGGTCGGAAAAGTGGGTGCTGGTCATCCGCGATGTGACCCAGGATCGTGAGATCAAGCAGCGCATCCAGCAACAAGAAAAAATGGCGGCAGTGGGACAATTGGCAGCCGGTGTGGCTCACGATTTCAACAACATTATGGCTACGGTCATTCTTTATACGCAGATGTCGTTAAAGGCACCAGACTTGTCCCCAAAAATCCGCCAGCGTTTGGAGACGGTCGTAGGGCAAGCCTATAGAGCCACCGACTTGGTCCAGCAGATCCTGGATTTCAGCCGCCGCGCTGTGCTGGAACGGCGTCCTATGGATATGACGCCGTTCTTAAAAGAGGTAGTCGCGTTGTTGGAGCGCACCGTGCCGGAGAACGTCAAGATGGACCTGAGCTATAGCATCGATGAATACACGGTGAATGCTGACCCAACGCGGATGCAGCAGGCGATTATGAACCTGGTCGTTAACGCGCGGGATGCCATGCCAGAGGGTGGAGAACTGCACATTGCTTTGTCTAGAACGGTCGAAACAGACGCGATCAAGTGTGTGACGTGTGATCAGATAGCTAAAGAGGAATGGGTACGCATAGCGGTAACGGACACTGGCGAGGGGATTCCGTCCGACGTACTGCTACATATTTTTGATCCCTTCTTTACTACCAAAGATGTGGGCAAAGGGACGGGGTTGGGATTGGCGCAGGTGTACGGCATCGTAAAGCAGCACGAGGGCCACATTGACGTGAGCACAGAGGTTGGAGTAGGGACCACTTTTATGCTCTACCTACCCGTTTTGCTGGCATCTTCGCCAAAGGCGACAGATCTGAAAACAGAGGCCCTGGTAGTTCAGGGGCAAGGAGAGACCATCCTGATGGTGGAGGACAATGTAGCCCTGCGCCAAGCTCTGGTTGGCACTCTAGAACAACTGAACTATCAGGTGCTGGAAGCGGCGAATGGACGCGAGGCGTTGGACATGTTGGAAGTGCGCGCCGGAGAGATATCGCTGGTACTGAGTGATCTGGTGATGCCAGAGATGGGAGGCCGAGCATTGTTTCACACGATGCAGCAGCGGGGTCTAACGCTGCCGGTGGTGATGTTGAGCGGCCATCCAATGGAGAACGAGCTTGAAGATCTGCAATCACAGGGACTGGCCGGATGGATGCTCAAGCCCCCAGATATGGAGCGACTGTCTCGGATGCTGGTGCGGGTGTTGAAAGACTGTGGGGATGCAGATGTCCAATGATCCTACGTTCAGAGCTAGACCAATAGATTGCCGTTGGAATCTTTGCGAACCTGGCGCCAGCGGGCAAAGGGTGCGCCGTTCGTTGATTGTAACCAAAAAAGGAGGAGTGACGTGACAATTCAATGGAAAAAATCAACGTGCCCATACTGTGGGCTAGGCTGCGGCCTGATGGTCGGAGTCGAGCAAGGCAAGGTAGTGCAGATACGCGGTATGAAGGGCCATCCCGCTAACGACGGAGACCTGTGCGCCCTGCCGGTCAACTATCCGCCGATCTTTGATGCCGAGGACCGGCTAACCCAGCCCTTGATCCGGCGCGATGGCAAACTCGTGCCCGCCACCTGGGACGAGGCTATCGCGCGCGTCGCCGGTGACTTGAGGCGGATCATTGAGGAACACGGCCCCAACGCGGTCGCCTTTTACGGCGGGGCGATCAATCTGACGGAAGAGTATTATTTGATGAACAAGCTGATGAAGGCGGCCATCGGCACCAACAATATGGAGTGCAGCACGCGCTTGTGTATGGCGAGTTCCGCGATCGGGTTTGTCTCGACGCTCGGCGCCGACGCCCCACCCACCAGCTACACCGACATTGAGAAAGCCGACTTGTTCCTCGTCGCCGGAAGCAACATGGCCATTTCGCAGCCG
>JAAEPW010000237.1 GCA_024232355.1 Chloroflexota bacterium
TATTCGCTCAATACTCACTTGTTGGGGGCCGAGATGCAGGTGGTCCAGAACGGCGGCAGTGCAGCCCTGGAAGCAGGCGACGTGGTGGTCTTTAGCGGCGTGACGACGTTGCCGGAAACAGGCGATCTTCCAATCGTCCAGGTCGCAAAAGCCTCATCGGCCAACAATCCCGCTGTGGCTGGCGTCGTCTACAGTCGTTTCAACGTTGAGGCTGTGCTTGAAGGTGACCAACCAGGCGAGAGGCGGTCGCGGTCTGGTGTAGAGGTCACGTCCGAGGAGCCGGTAAAGCCCGGTGAGTACTTGTTGTTGGTCGTCCGGGGGCCGGCCCAGGTAAAGGCCAGCGCGTTGGGCGGCGATATCCAGCCTGGTGATCTGTTGTCCAGTGCCACGCGTGAGGGCCACGCTGCCAGAGCTGCCGAGGTGAGTGTCGAGGGCATTAAAACGACGGTGCAAGGCACTGTCTTTGGCAAGGCATTAGAGCCGCTGAATGCGGGGCAAGGGTCGATCTATGTCTTTGTGACATTGCAGTAGGAAAAGCCAATGAAAAGAACACAAAAACTTTTGGTTCCGATATTGACAGTTTCCCTGGTAACATTGGTTGTGGGGGCGATCGCTCTGCGGAATGCCGCCCCGACGGTGGCCCAGACCTCGGGTAACTATAACCTAGAGTGGCACGTTGTCGGTGGCGGGGGAGGACTGGTGAGTTCGGCCAGCTATGCGGTCAACAGCACGGCGGGGCAGGGAGCTGCCAGCCCACCCTACTCGACTGGTAGTCACTACGTCGTCAGTGGAGGGTATTTGTTTTTCCCACTCTATCGGATATATCTCCCCTTGGTAATGAAAAGATAACTACTCAGCCACTTGCTCTGAAGGGGTTTGTAACCCCGATTTGGTACGAGAAACAAACCGTTTTTTGACTCAAGATACCCAAACTCCTTCAAAAGACACCGGGTTGCAAACCCGGCTAGAGCAAGCTGAGTAGTTACATGAAAAGTTGAATTTCACATTTGGAGGAAAGATATGAACAAACACATTCCCACGATCGATGAATTGATCGAACTGCCCCAGCCCGACGATGCCCAGATCGCACCCAATGGCACACACGTGGCCTATATTGTGAGAACACCAGACTGGGAGCAAAACGAGCACATCTCGCAAATATGGATGGTCGAAACTGACGCAGACCAGGCTACACCACGCCAGTTGACCTTTGCCAAAGAGGGCAGCAAGTCGCCGCGCTGGTCGCCTGACGGTCAATGGCTGGCCTTTCTCTCCAAGCGTCAAGGAGACGAACACGCACAAATCTACCGCATGTCGCCCTTTGGCGGCGAGGCCGAGCGCCTGACAGAGCTAGAGACCGATGTCCAAACCATCAAATGGTCGCCCGACGGTGAGTGCATCGCGTACACCACGCCTGACCCAGAAAGCGACGTGCACAAGCAGCGCAAAGAAAAGTATGGCGATTACCACGTCGAAGATCGGGATTACGTGCGCTCGCACTTGTGGCTGCTCCGATTGAAAGACACAAAGTGCCACAAACTGACAGATGGCAAGTTCCACGTCACAAACTTTGATTGGCATCCCGACGGTGATCGCATCGCCTTTGAAGCCTGGCCCACGCCCGATTTCAGGGATTGGGACCAGAGTTGCATCAATGTGGTGGATATAACGACGCTAAAAGTGACGCCGTTGACCCAAGCAGGCAGTGGCTCGCCACGCTGGTCGCCCAACGGCTCGCAAATCGCTTTCTCACGATGCGGCACGCCAACCTACTATGCCAATAACGAACTCTGTGTGATGTCAGGCACAGGTGGCGACGCACGCGTCATTTCCGAGGATTTTGATGAAGAAATCTGGCTGCGCGATTGGGGGGCGGACGGTATCTATTTTATGGCGATCCAGCGTACGGCCATTCATCTGTTCTGCATAGACCCCGGGGGTGGCAAATGCACTCAACTTACACCGAATGAGCCCCGGGGATGGGTCAGTATGGAAGCCAGTTTTAGCCAGGACGCGACCCGCGCCGCTATGATCGGTCTTGATGCGACACATTGCGCCGAAGTCGTGGTGTTGGATACTGCTAGTGGGGAGACACGGCGACTCACCGATTTTAACGCGCTGATCGGCGATTGGCAATTGGGACAGCACGAGGTGTTCCAGTGGACCAGCGGCGATGGAACACCCGTCGAAGGCGTACTGCTCAAACCGGTCGATTTTGATCCAGAAAAACAGTATCCCCTGCTGGTTGTGATCCACGGTGGGCCTACCTGGGCATCGTTGCAGGGGCTGCTGTTTGGTTATGAGCGCCTCTATTATCCGCTTCAGCAATGGGCGGCCAAGGGCGCTCTGATCTTGCAGCCCAACTATCGCGGCAGCGCCGGTTATGGCGCGGCGTTCCGCGCACTCAACGTGCGCAATCTGGGCACCGGCGATTATGAAGACGTCATCTCGGGTGTAGACGCGCTGATCGAGTGCGGATGGGTGGATGCAGAACGGGTCGGCGCGATGGGATGGAGCCAAGGGGGCTACATCTCGGCCTTTATCACGACCTACAGCGAGCGATTCAAGGCGGTATCCGTGGGGGCCGGTATCGCCAGTTGGTACACCTATTACGTGAACACCGACATTCATCCCTTTACCCGTCAGTACCTGGAAGCGATGCCGTGGAATGACGCGGAAATCTATCAAAAGACAGCCCCCATCACCTACGTCAACCAGGCCCAGACACCGACCTTGATCCAACACGGCGAGTTTGACCGGCGGGTGCCGATCGCAAACGCCTACGAGTTGTACCAGGGCTTGCAAGACGTGGGTGTAGAGGTCAAGCTGGTCGTCTATAAAGGTATGCCGCACGGCATCACCAAGCCGCGTCTCAACCGGCAGGTGGTGCAAGAGAATCTGGATTGGTTTAACCGTTGGATCTGGGATAAAGAACCCGAGGCCCATCCCGCCCCGCCCTGCTACGTAACGTTTTGTAGCGCCGAAAAGCGGCAGGATGAGGGAGATTTACCCGCTATCGAGCGCTACACAGCGTCGCGCATCCACGACGTCTATCACTGGGCGCGGCGGGACAGCGCCGGCTTTTACATCTTTTCGGGCCAATTTGGGCTGCTGCGCCCATCCGATCCCATCCCTTGGTACGATCACGTGCTGCAGCCGAAGGAGGTATCCGAGATGGCGGTGCGGGTGGCCGAGCAGCTCAAGGCACAGGACCTGCACAAGTTGGTAGTCTACACCGGCAAGACAGAGGAACAGCCAGAGGCGCTGATCTACCTGGGTTGTCTGCAAGTCGCGGCGGGGATGGTTGGTGATGTAACCGTCGAGCACCGTGAGATATCCGATGATGGCTGGTAGACGCCTGCTATGATCCACTTGGATCGTAGGCGATGCCCAGACAGTTCCCACGATTGCGCAGCGGGTAGCGCAGTTGTTGCCACAGATGACGCCCGACATCCAGTTCACTCTCTGCGAACCAGACTCGTCGTATCGTGAGGGCGCGCAGAATTCCAGACCTGGGTAGCAAACCGAGCCAGGTCTGCTCAGTTCTCGTACAGAACGATCTAGCCACCGTCCCGGGGGCGGCCTATGCAGCGGTATGGTATTTCCAGGAAAGGTTTTCGCCCCCAAAACGCCCCCGGGACGGTGCCTGAGAGCCTTGGAAAATTAGAACTGAACAGCCTTGCAAACCGAGCAGTATCTCCAAGGCTTGCACGTATGCCAGTGCGTGTGAAATTCGCATTCGAACCAGGTTTGTACGGTCCACAAGCTAATCCTACCGCATCATCAGTGGTAAATAGACGGTGCGTCCATTGAGTATGGCGATGACCTCGTGTGTCCATGTGTTACCCAGGCCATCGTCCACTATCACGGTGTTAACGACCACCGTAGGCTCGATGATCCCCACATTCTCAACGGCGCTGTACGTGATGTTCACGGGTTCTCCAGCCTCAACGGCCCCCGCCCAGGTGATTGTCCCGTCCGACTCGCCATAGCTGCCGGACGAGGCCCATAAATCTCCCCGGTAGGTCACCTCGGCGGGCAAGGTGCTGGTGATCTGAACGGCGGGAAGGGTTGGGCCAGAATTTTCCAACTGGATGGTGTATGCCAGCCTGGTCAAGGCCAACGTACCGGTGCCAGATGTTGTGGAATGTACACTCACGTGCGAACCAAGTGTTCCCTGCAACATTGATCCCGTGCGCTGATAATTTCCCCGTCCCGTTCCCCATAAAATACGCGCGTCTGCCGTGCCTGGCAGGTCGTAGGCCACGAACCCAGAGTGGGCCGTGTTGAGCACGATTTCCAGGTCCGCATCGGCGTCAATGTTCGCCAGGGTGGGA